>NZ_CP171136.1:3940295-4248354 GCF_043187465.1 Sphingobacterium cellulitidis
CGTATTAAATGCTGCCACGCTGGATGCTTCCGCTTCTGGAAACATTACAGACTGGACTATGCGTTCTTATTTCGGTCGTTTGAATTTGTCTTGGGATGATAAGTATCTATTGGAGGCAAACTTAAGAACGGATGGTTCATCAAGGTTCATGAGTGGCAAGAGTAGATGGGGAACATTTCCTTCAGCATCAGTGGGTTGGAAAATCTCTTCAGAGGAATTCTATGACGTAAGTTGGATGCCAACTTTAAAATTCAGAGCCTCTTATGGTTCATTAGGAAATAACGGAACGGTAGATGATGTATTTTTCTACAGTTCAGGTATTAACAACTATGAATATCAAACCCTATATTCTTCTGCGAACTACATCCTAAACAACCAGTTGTATGTAGGATTTGCACAAACAGGATTGAGCAATAGCCTACTGACCTGGGAGAGCACCAATGTTCTCAACCTAGGTTTGGATTTTGATTTATTGAACTACAAATTAAGTGGAAGTGTGGATGTATTTGATAAGACTACAAATAACATTCTGATCAACTTACCTGCGCCAATGGTGGTTGGAGATGCATCAATTCCAAGAACTAATGCGGCAAAAGTTAGAAATAGAGGTATTGAAACCAACTTAGCTTATCGCGGTCAAATTGGTGAGAACTTTAAATTTAACGTTAGTGGAAACTTCACTTTTATTGACAATAAGGTAATCAAATTCAAAGGTGAGGATCGTTCAATTTCAGGAGCCAACTTACTACAAGAGGGTTATGCCATCAATACACAATTCATTTTAAAAGCAGACCGGATTATCCAAACGGATGCTGACCTACAATTGGTGGAAGATATGATCAAAAATGCTCCTATTAATCCTGAAACCAATCAGCAAGTAAATCCATTTGCGGCATACGGAAAACCTGAGAAAGGCGATATCTTATATGTTGACACGAATAATGATGGTATCATCAATGATTTGGACCGAGTAGCCATGGGACATGGTACTGCGCCAAGAATTACGTATGGATTCAACTTAGGTTTTGATTATTTAGGCTTTGACTTCAATGTCTTTCTACAAGGAAGTGCTGGAAACAAGTTAGTGTATACAGATTTACATTATACTCCAACAGTGAGATGGGGATACCAATTGAACCAAGAAATCATAGATGGACGATGGACAGAAGGAAGAACAGATGCATCCTATCCAAGGTTATTACCTTATAACAATACACGAAATGTAATCAACAGTGATTTCTGGTTACAGAATAAAGCATACATGCGTATTAAAAACATTCAGTTAGGCTATACCTTCCCGAATGCATTAACTCAAAAAATCGCTGTTCAAAATTTACGTGTATTTGGGTCGATGGAAAACTTCTGGACTTTTACCAAATATAAAGGCTTTGACCCAGAGGTAAGTGGAACCAACTACCCTACCATGAAACAAGTTGTATTTGGAATAGGATTAACCTTCTAATTATTTTAAAATGAAAAAGATAACTTTAATATGTATTTCGGCTTGTTTGGCATTTAGTTCTTGCTATAAGTTGGATACTGTACCATATAGCCAAGTTAGTGGCAACACTTTTTGGCAAACAGAAGATCAAGCCTTGGCTGGTGTTCTAGGCGTATATAATGACCTAAAAAAGGAAAACACATTTGGGCTTCAGTTCGCTTATGATGACTTAACGGATGTAGGGATTGGCTATGATATTGGCTTTGGAGATATTATCTCCGGTGCATTCACGGATAGATCTGGAACAGTGACTGGTCGTTGGAAAAGCGGTTATGATTTAATTCAACGAGCAAATCATGCCATCAGCAATATTCAAAAGATGGAAATTGATGCTGAAAAGAAAAACATCATGATTTCGGAGGCTAAATTTTTACGTAGTCTGATGTACTTCCAGCTAAGTAATTTATTTGGAGGATTGCCAATTTACGATGAGCAGGTTGATCTAAACAAGGATTTTGCTGATTTAAAAAATCCGAGGTCATCGGTTGAAGATGTTCAAAAATTCATTATTGAGGATTTAAATTTTGCTATTCAAAATTTACCAGTCAAATATGACGATAAATATCTAGGACGAGTGACGAAGGGAGCAGCTGTAGCCTTGCGTGGAAAAGTGTATTTATATCAAAAGAATTGGGCAAATGCGATCAAGGATTTTGAGGATATTGTTTACAATAAAACCAATGCCTACAACTATTCGTTAAGTGCGGATTACAGTTCATTATTTAAAATGGAAGGCGACAACAGTGCTGAGTCCATCTTTTCTATTCAGAACATGGGCGGAACAGGCTTCCCATACGGTATGCCGATGGCATTCTATATGGGATCAAGATCTACCTTTGGAAGCTGCTGGAACAATGTAATGCCAAGCACGAGGTTTGCGGATAGTTACGAGAACAAGGATGGGTCTCCATTTAATTGGGATGATCACTATGCGAATTATAATGCTGACAATGCGGTTAAAAAAGAAGCTATGATGGCAACCCATAACAATGGTAATTACACTCATCTTCCAGATACAGCAAAAATCAGAAAAATATATGCTGGCAGGGATCCTCGAATGAATCAATCCTTGATAGTTCCCTATTCGGACTACCTAGGTTGGAATGCCAATCAGGAAAGAAACATGAAACTAGTTCTAGCAACTGGTGTAAATGAAAACTTCGGTCAGATCAGAAACAACAGAGGATGGTTAACCTATATGTGGCGTAAATTTGTTCCTGAGGGCAATTTAAAAGGTGCTCTTACAGACCGCGCACATACACCGATCAACTTCCCATTGATTCGATTTGCTGATGTCCTATTAATGTTGTCGGAGGCCTATAATGAGAATGGAGAATTAAATAAGGCGATTACGGAATTGAACAAAGTTAGAACACGTTCCAACATGCCAGGTATCAATTCGGGTGCCGCATTTTTAGCGGTTTCCAGCAAACAGGATATGCAAAAGCGAATTTCACATGAGCGAAAAGTTGAATTGGCAGCTGAAGGTCATAGATATTTTGATTTAAAAAGATGGAACCAGCTTACAGAAGTTTCGAATAATTTTATTGAAAAAAGTATTGTTGGAGATAATCTATTGACCCGTGGCTATCAAACCCGCCATACCATTTGGCCTATCCCGGGTGCTGAAATAGAAATGAATCCAAGTTTAACACAAAATCAAGATTGGTAACATGAAGCATTTAATCGGTTTTACATTCTTAATCTTTATCAGTTTTTCTGCTCTATCGAGCGGAAAAACTGATCCCTCTTTAGATTTATTATGCAAGAATTTCAGTCAGGCAGAAGTGAAAAGCAGTCTGTTGGACAATCAGAAATGGGTTCCATATCCTAGCTATTCAGACCGTGAAGGTTGGAAACAGCTAACGGCACCAGTTTATGCAAATATTATTGAAAAAGGTGAACAGGCATTAACATATCAATGGAAGGTCGTCAAAGCAACTGATTACTTAGCCTATGAACGAGATGGCTCAAGGGTGATTATGGAGAAACCGATGAATGAAAATGCCACAGCTTTGAGTAGTTTATTTTTTGCAGAATTGGCGGAAGGAAAAGGCAGATTTATGGATCAGATCATCAATGGTGTTTGGTATTTCACAGAGATGAGCACCTGGTCATTATCAGCTCATGTACCAGCTTATCAATCTTCAAAAAGGACATTACCCCAGTCGGGCGTTCATGTTGTGGATTTAATGGCTGGAGATATGGGATCATTTCTTTCTTGGATTCATTATTTCTTAAAAGACGAGATGAACAAAGTCAATCCTGAGATTAGCAGCAGACTAAAGAGTCATATTCATTCACGAATTATTGAGCCCTATATGCAAAGGAATGATATGTGGTGGCAGGCTTTGGAACTGAAAGACAATGCTATTGTCAACAACTGGAATCCTTGGTGTAATTTCAATGTATTGACCTCCTTATTACTGATTGAAGATAATGAGAATGCTAAAATTGAAGGCATCTACAAGACCATGAGATCGGTGGATAAATTTATCAATTATGTTAAAAAAGACGGTGCTTGTGAAGAAGGGCCATCTTATTGGGGACACGCAGCAGGTAAGTTGTATGATTACCTTGAAATCTTAGCGCTTTCCACTGGCAATAAGATTAACTTATTTGACCAGAAAGTTATCAAGGATATGGGGGAATATATTTCTCAATCCTATATTGGAGGTGATTCATGGGTGGTAAACTTTGCAGATGCATCTGCCAAAGGTGGTGGAGATCCATTATTGATCTATCGTTATGGAGAATCCGTTGACAGTAAAGAAATGAAGCAATTTGCAAAATACCTTATGGAGAAAAAGCCAAATAAGGTTTCCGTAACTCGGGATGCATTTAGAAGTCTTGAAGATTTAAGAACCTTAGAAGGAATCCATGGAGAAATTGCTCAATTGCCTAACAATCCATACAAATGGTACCCTGAGACAGAGTTTTTATATATCAGGACTCCTGATTTATTCTTTGCTGCCAAAGGAGGATTCAACAATGAAAGTCACAATCATAACGATGTTGGTACTTTCATCTTATACATGGATGAAAAACCTATATTTATTGATGCAGGGGTAGGAACCTATAACAAGAAAACATTCAGTAATGAACGTTATGATATCTGGACCATGCAGAGTGCATACCATAACTTGCCTCAGATAAATGGGTTTGACCAACCTTATGGAGCCAAGTATAAATCAAGAGATGCATCATTTGACGCTAAGAAAAATGAGTTCAAATTGGATATCGCAGGTGCATATCCTGCAGAAGCAAAGATTAAAACATGGGTCAGAAAATACAAGATTAACAATAAGGCATTAATCATTACGGATGATTTCAATATTGAGAATCCTAATAAGGAAAACATTGTACATTTCTTATTGGCATCAGAACCTAAAATTGAAAACGGTAAGATTTCATTAAACAATGGAACACATACGCTAACATTTGATGCAAAGTTATTTGAGCCATCCATTGATGTGATTGAACAGGATGATACTAGATTAAGCAATGTCTGGGGCGCAAAAATCTACAGGCTTAATCTAAAAGCAAAAGTTTTGGCTTCAAAGGGCAGTTATACATTTACGATAAACTAAAATTATGAAAAGGAGAGCGTGGATTCAAAAAGCAGGGCTATTCATTGGGGGAATGACTTTGGCAAAAACCAATGTGGAAGCTTCTGATTTAAAACCACAAGATACAGCAGTCTTGGATAAAGAGTCTTTGAACGACAGAGCTTATTGGGTGGAGGTCATCAGTAAAATGGCTTCGCCAATCTTGGAGAATATAAGTAAGGGAACTTTTCAAAAAAACATGCCCATGGTGGTTTCAGAATCCTTTGATGGAAGAAATCCTAAGGTAGGATATTTGGAGGCATTTGGACGTTTATTGGCTGGAATTGCGCCATGGCTAGCCCTTCCCTCCGATGGAAGTTCAGAAGGTAAGTTAAGGGAGAAATTCCTTAAGCAAGCTTTATTGGGTATTCAAAATGGCGTAAATCCAGATTCTCCGGATTATTTTGCTTGGCGAGATAATTCCAAACAAACCTTGGTTGATGCGGCACACCTGGCTTTAGGCTTTTTACGTGCTCCTAAAGCGTTATGGGAACCACTTCCCGAGGAAACCAAGAAGCAGGTGATAGCCGAATTTATGCATATCAGGTGGATAGTTCCAAATGAAAGCAACTGGCTTCTATTCGCTTCTATGACTGAAACATTTTTATTCAGTGTTGGGGTTGAACCTGAAAGACAGAAGATTGATCATGCCATCGAAAAATTTGATAAGGATTGGTATGTTGGGGATGGTTGGTATAGTGATGGAGCTCGATTCAGTTTTGATTATTATAATGGGTATGTGATTCATTGTATGCTGGTTGAAACATTAAAGCATAATGCGAAAGTTTCAGCTGACTATGAAGAAAAATACAAGCGCGCCTATAAGCGGATGCAAAGGTATGCCGAGCATCAGGAGAGGATGATTTCTCCGGAAGGATATTACCCAGTTATTGGTCGAAGTTCTACTTATAGAAATGGAGGTTTTCAACCCTTGGCAGCTGTTGCCCTGGACAAGAAATTACCAGAAACGTTAAAACCAGGACAGGTTCGCGCAGCCATGACAGCTATGCTCAAGAAGATTTATGTTCATGATATTTATGATAAATATGGCTGGTTGGTATTGGGATTAACTTCTGCAAAACAGGGAAACATTGCAGACTCTTACACGAATACCGGATCCCTTTATGAGGCATCATTATCCTTTATTGCATTGGGATTGCCTGAGAGCGATGAATTTTGGAGCAGTAAACCTGAACCATGGACTTCACAAAAAGCATTTTCGGGAGAGAAATTTCCTAAAGATTATTACGTAACTTATTAGAACACCTATATATGAAAATCAAGATTACATCCTTGTTTGCTGCAGCAGCATCAGTTTTATTTATTAGCATGAAACCGCAGCAACAAGATTTTATTCCGGCAATTTTTAAGAAAGCAGACAAGCAATATCAGTATCTCGCCAAAGAAGCCGATGTTTTAAATAAGTTCCCTCGAACGACCAAAGACGGCAAACTGATTGGTACAGATGAATGGGATTGGACCGGGGGATTCTTCCCGGGATCTTTATGGTATATCTATCATCAAACCGCCAATGAAGAAACTAAAGCAGAAGCAATTAAATGGACTGAAAAACTGGAAAAAGCAAAGGACTTGGACCAACACCATGATATTGGCTTTGTGATGTACTGTTCTTATGGAAATGCAATCAAATACCTGAATGATCCTGCGAAAGTAAAGGAATATAAAGACCTTATTATTCATTCATCCAATACTGCCTTGAAGCGCTATGATGCCAAGGTAGGTGTGATCAAATCATGGAACGAGAAGAAATCTTGGGACAACAAAACGGTTTGGAAATACCCTGTTATTATTGATAATATGATGAACCTGGAAATGCTTTGTTATACTTCTGACATTACTGGTGATCCAAAGTATAAGGAAGTAGCGATCAGCCATGCAGATCAAACGATGAAAAATCATTTCCGTTCTGATTATAGCACTTACCATGTGGTGGATTATGATGCCAATGGAAAAGCTATTCACCAACAAACCAATCAAGGATTTGCGGATAATTCTACTTGGTCTCGCGGACAGGCTTGGGCGATCTATGGATTTACCATGATGTACCGAGAAACCAAGAAAGCTGATTATCTAGCAACTGCTCAAAAGGCCGCGAAGTTCTACATGAACAATTCCAACTTACCGAAGGATAAAATTCCTTACTGGGATTTTAATGCCCATCAAAAAGGATATAATTCGGATGTAGACTTTACAGGTAGAAATATTTCTCCAATTCCTAGAGATGCATCTGCTGCTGCAATTGTAACTTCAGCGCTTATAGAGCTTTCTCAATTTTCGGAAGGCAAGGATAAAAAGCAGTTTTTGGACTTTGCGAAAGAAAGTTTAAAATCTTTATCAAGTCCAGCCTATTTTGCAGATTATAAAACAAATGGAGGATTCCTTTTGAAACATAGCGTAGGGAGTTTACCACATAACTCAGAAGTGGATGGGCCGCTAACATATGCTGATTATTATTACCTGGAGGCTTTAACCAGACTTAAGGAACTAAAATAAAAAGTTGATAGTACAAGTAAATAGATTTAGGGGTTATCGGTTGATAACCCCTATTTTATTATCTTCCCATCCAACCGCCATCGACGGTAAGAATGGTTCCATGTACATAATTGGAGGCTTGAGAAGCAAGGAATACAGCCGGTCCTTTAAAGTCTTCAGCTTCTCCCCATCTTCCTGCAGGAATTCTATCCAAGATAGATGCAGAACGATTAGGATCGTTCCTTAATGCTTCGGTATTATCGGTTGCAATATAACCAGGAGCAATGGCATTGACATTTACTCCTTTGCTTGCCCATTCATTAGCAAATGCTTTGGTCAATGAAGCAATTGCCCCTTTAGACGCTGCATATCCAGGTACATTTACCCCGCCCTGAAAAGATAGCAATGAAGCGGTAAAGATTATCTTTCCGGATCCTCGAGCTACCATCTCCTTCCCTATTTCTCTGGTTAAGATAAATTGAGAGTTTTGGTTGATTTCTATAATCTGATCCCAATATTCGTCGGGATGTTCAACAGCAGGTTTCCTCAAAATATTACCGGCATTATTGAACAGGATATCGATTTGAGGATGTTCGGATTTTACCTTTTCAATATAGGCATAGAGTTCTTCACGCTTAGAAAAATCACATTGGTATGGATAGAATTTTCTACCCAATCCTTGGATTGATTTTTCAACATCAGAACCTTCTGATTCCAAGCTAGCTGAAACCCCAATAATATCGGCTCCAGCCTCTGCTAAGCCTTCAGCCATAGCTTTCCCAATTCCGCGTTTACAGCCCGTCACTAAGGCCAATTTTCCTTTTAAATCAAATGAACTTAAAATTGACATCATTTTTTATTTTAATACTGTTTTCAGAGGTTTCTTTAAATTTTCTTTATAGGTTTCCACCGCCTTATTCCACTCCTTATCATCTGTTATTTTACCAGCTCTATTCCAGGCAGCTCCATTATAGTAAACAAAGTCTTTATCATTTTTAACCTGAGTGATTAATAATGCTTGTTCAGGTCTATCATTCACAAACTGTACGCCTTTTTCGGGAACAATAACAGCAACCCCAATATGACCACTTGAATTAATTTCTGGCTCCCAATAAGCCAAAGAGCTTGGTTTTTGTGAATAAGTTAACTTAGGGTTCTCCTCTTTTCTTTTTACCACTCCAATAGCGATTGGCGTAGTCGCCTCCTTTTGATTTTCAAATTGTAAAGTGACTTTATTAAAGTTACTTCCAGCATCTAAACGATATGTTTTACTGAAAGTAATATTTTGTCCTTCTACATTCTCCGGATCAAACTCCAACTGAAAAGTGGTTCTTAATGGACCATTATCCAATACCTTATATCTTCTATAATGCTTGGTAAACTGTAAGTTTCCATTGAGATAAAGTCCGATATCACCTGCACCTAGTGTTTGCCCCACAGAATAATAATCAAGGCCTTCACCGTGATCTTTATGGTAATCCTCGGTCTCATACCATTTATCAATGATTAAATGATCGGTTCTCTTAGCCCAGACATCTAAACCTTGTGCATCATCCGCCCTACCCTCTAATGCTTTTCCATACATTCTAAAAGCTAGAACATCATTTTCCCACGCGAAATCATCAAATCTTTCAGGAACATATCTGGCAAAGGTTTTCCTGGCAATAGCTGGACTCGCAGTATTAACAACCGAAAGCCTTATTTTTGATTTTGGCTCCAACTTTACTTGTAAAAGCACATTGATAGGTTGATCTGCTCCAAGCTTTTCCAATTGATGAGGAATGATATTTCCATTTTCATCTTTTACCGTGAATATGCTATCAAGGGCAAAGTGTGAAGTAAACTTATCATAAGGAATGGATACCAATTCATTTCTGCTATTTCCTGAAGCGTTCGTTACTTGGATATATTTCTGTCCATTAGCCTGAACGGCTACTGCAATTGTGAATACACTAAGCCAAATCTTTTTCATATTATTTCAATTCTGTAATTGGACATTTGTCCATATCATCATAATTCATATTTTCACCAGCCATTCCCCAGATAAAAGTATAGTTACTAGTTCCTGCACCAGCATGAATAGACCAAGGTGGAGAAATTACTGCTTGTTCATTTTGCATCCAGATATGACGGGTTTCATTTACAGGTCCCATAAAATGAGAAACTGACTGTCCTTCAGGAAGATCAAAATAAAAATAAACTTCCATACGTCTGTCATGGGTATGCGCAGGCATGGTATTCCATACGGAACCTACTTGCAATTCAGTCATGCCCATTTGCAACTGACAAGTTTGAATAACCGTATGCAATAGCATCTGATTGATAACCCTATGATTTGAAGTTTCCAAGGATCCCAATTCAATTTTATTAGCCTGTTCTTTAGTTACTTTTTTTGTTGGATATGAATGGTGAGCAGGTGTAGAATTCAGATAGAATTTTGCAGGTTTCGCTGGGTCATTACTGATGAAGTACACTTCCATAGTTCCCTTGCCAATATATAATGCTTCCTTATAATTAAGATCAATGAGTTCTCCATCGGCTTCAACCTTGCCATCTCCGCCGACATTGATAATCCCCAACTCTCTCCTGCTTAAAAAATATTCTTCTTTCAATAGAGCTTCAATTGTTTCAAGCTTTAACTTTTGGTTGACAGGCATTGCTCCACCTGCCATATAACGATCATAATGACTGTAAGTAAAGTGAATATTATCTTCTCCAAATAACTTTTCGATAAGAAAGTTCTTTCTCAAACCTTCGGTATCTAGGTTTTTTGTTTCATTAGGTCCGATAGCGTATCGATTTTCAAAGGTTAAATTCATTTTTTTATTTTTTTAGAAATCATAAGGTAACACAAGTTTGAGAAGAAAAAGTTTAATATCTGCGAAATCGATTTCGACTTTTCGACATTAATAATTCAATTATCCAAGAGTTAATTTCAAAATCTTCGAAAACGTTTAAGTAAAAATTTCTTTTATTTCCTACCAATTATTAGGATACTTATAAATAATTGTAAACCGTTAATCTCAATTTAGCACATCATTATTGGATAAGGATAAAACCTTTGGCAGTATTTTTATCGAATTGAGGCAAAACAACCAATAAACGATTTTATGACCGACCAAAAAGCTAGTAAATACAGATGGACCATTTGTGCCCTCTTATTTTTCGCCACCACCATAAATTATTTAGATAGGCAGGTGCTTTCCCTTACTTGGAAAGATTTTATTTCTCCGGAGTTCCATTGGACCAATAATGATTACGGACTAATCACTGCTTTATTCTCTATATTCTATGCGGTTGGGATGTTGTTTGCAGGTCGGTTCATTGATTGGATGGACACCAAAAAAGGATTCTTATGGGCTATTGCGGTATGGTCTGTTGGTGCTATTCTCCATGCATTTTGTGGAATCGCGACATCTGGTATTGTTGCCGGCGAATGGTTCGTAGGATTTGAAGGTGCTAAAGAAGCTATAAGAAATGTTCATGATTTTTCAAGGGTCATCAATGTCAGTGTAGTCTTATTTATTTTTGCGCGTTTTGTCTTGGCAATTGGTGAAGCTGGGAACTTCCCTGCAGCCATCAAAACAACAGCCGAATATTTCCCTAAAAAAGACCGAGCTTTTGCTACCAGTATATTTAATGCAGGATCTACCATTGGTGCCTTGATTGCACCTTTATGTATCCCTGTTATCGCAAAATACTGGGGTTGGGAAATGTCATTTATCATAATTGGGGCATTGGGATTTATATGGATGGGCTATTGGATCTTCATGTATGATAAGCCTGAGGTACACCCAAAAGTGAATGAAGCCGAATTGGAATATATTCAGCAAGACGATGTCCTTGAAGCTCAACAAAATGAATTAAACCCTCCTGTAGTACAAGGGAAAGTTAGTATCCTAAATTGTTTGAGACATAATCAAACATGGGCTTTCGCCATTGGAAAATTTATGACCGATGGGGTTTGGTGGTTTTATTTATTCTGGATGCCGGCTTATTTAAGTTCTGTTTATGGGGTAAAATCATCGGATTTGAATGGGCAATTAGCTCTGTTTGTTTTATATAGCATCACGATGTTCTCCTTGATTGGAGGTTGGTTGCCAACCTATTTTATCAACAAAGGCATGAATCCTTATGCTGGCAGAATGAGAGCCATGCTAATCTTTGCATTTTTCCCATTATTGGTTCTATTGGCACAACCATTTGGACATTATTCCTTCTGGATTCCTACTATATTGATTGGTATTGGCGCTGCAGCACATCAATCATGGTCGGCAAATATCTTTTCAACTGTTGGTGATATGTTTCCTAAGAAAGCGATTGCAACAGTGACTGGTATTGGCGGATTAGCAGGTGGATTGGGATCCTTTTTTATCAATATATATTCAGGTAAATTATTTGATTATGCAGAGACAAATTGGAGTACTGTCAATGGAGAGAATGTACTAAATAGATTTCCAGAAATTGCCAATATAGACTCTAAAAAAGCGTTCTTCGAACAGCATGGTGTTGCAAATATTGAGGAGTTTTTAAAACAACTTGCTTCAAAAGGGGATACTGTTGCAAATGGGATTGACCAAGGATATATGATCGTATTTACCTTTTGTGCACTCGCCTATTTGGTTGCTTGGATAATTATGAAGATTTTGGTTCCTAAAATGAAACCAGTTAAACTTTAGTTGAATTGCGAGGAACAATAAATGTGTCAAGGATAGTTGTGTCATAATCCATTTTGAACCTATCCTTAGACTCTATTAATTGTATTAGTTTTTCTACACCCTTTACTCCTATTTCAAAGGCAGGTTGAATAATCGTAGATAAGGAAGGGTTTAAGGACTCTGCAATTTCAGTGTTGGCAAAACCAATTACAGAAACTTGCTCAGGCACTTTTATTCCTAAATTAGAAAGAATCCCCAAGGTTGAAACTGTCAGGGTATCAGTGGTCCCCAAGATTCCCATTGGCTCGGAAGTTTTACTCAATTTATCCTTCAAGATATGTGTGAGGTTCTCGATTAAATCTTCTCTGGATTGGCCATAGTCTACCTGGATAATATTGTCTTTATTTTCAGGGATAAAATTGGCCATCAGCGCCTTATTGTAACCTGAAATCCTCTTTTGGTTGATACCAATGTTCATTCCACATAAAACCAGAATATTTTTTCGACCAGACTTTATCAAATGTTGGGTAGCATCAAAAGCTCCTTTTTCACTATTAACCCCAATTTTAAAAGTTGGGAGATCAAAATCAATACGATCTACCAGTACAAGCGGGCAAATTTGATGGAACTGTTTTAAATATTTCAGGTTACTATTAGCAGATGGGGTGATGATAACACCATCCACATTCTGCTGTTGTAGGGTTTTTAGGGATTCCTGTTCTAGTTTAGCATTTTCATGGCTTTGCATAAATACTAACTTATAATTTCTTTCATAAGCTGCTTTATGGGCACCCTCCAAAAGCTGGGATTGAAATGGATTTCCTAAATATGGAATAATTACTGCAATGGAATTACTACGCCCAGTTTTTAGGCTTTTAGCTAATATATTCGGCCTATAATTATATTTCTGAGCCATTTTCCTCACTCGAAGCTTAGTCTCATCACTAATTTCAAAGCTATTATTCAAGGCCTTCGATACAGTAGATACCGATAACCCCAATTTTGAAGCTAATTCTTTTAATGTAATGTTGCTCATGATGAATGGAAATAATGATGCTGTGGTTCAAAAAAGTAACCCTACTAAAATAGCATTAATTTAATAATAAAGGATTTTAAGACTAATAATTGTAGGATTAGGCCAATAATCTGACTTAATTATTGGATTTGGATAACTGCAAACGATTCTTTGAAGACCAAAAATATAATGGTTTTCTAGTATTGTATTGAAAAACAACCTCTCCTAACTTTATCCTATCAACATTAAATCAATTTGAAGGAATAAATTTTAGTAACAACATTTCAATTTTTAAAAACACTTATCTATGAAAAGAATATCATTAAATGGGAATATATTCCTGGCAATTTTGAGCATCTTACTATTGGTTTCATGTAGTAAGGATGAAGGTGAAAAGCATGGAACTCTTGTCTATGAGGAGAATTTCAATGACGATAGCAAATGGTTTGTCGGTACAGACAACCTATTAAGGAGTGAAATAAATAATGGTAAGTATATCCTTAATTATAGCATCAATGGGACCTTTGTAAATGGCTTTAATTGTCCCGTAAATATATTTGGACAAGGAAAAAAACAAATTCTTGAAATTAGTTTTAAACAAACAGGGGGAAAAGGTGATGCAGGAATTATTTTTGACCGCAGGGATTCTGATAATAAATCTTGGATAGTTATTGAACAATCTGGACATTTTACCATCTTCAATCATGAAGATGGAGAATTGGAAATAATTCAAAACTGGAAGGAAAACTCAGCCATCCAGCCCATCGATAAAACTAATATCCTACGATTAGAAAATGAAAATGGAAACATTGAATTCTTTATAAATAATACAAACATATATTCTTGGAAGAATAGTGGGATTACCACCTTGGACAGAATTGGTCTAGGGGCTGCCAATTATGACAGCAACAATAGCCAAACTACTGTTATTGAATATGACTATGTAAAGGCTTGGTCACAGGAGTAGCAGCTGTTAAATGCTGAATTTCTAACATAAACTGCTTTGGAGTGTCCCCAAAATAAGATTTAAAAACCTTAATAAAATGTGGGACACTACTATATCCTAGAATGCAGGCGATCTCATTGACATTATGTTGTTCATACAGCAGATCTTTCGCTTTTTGCATCCGCATTTGGATTACCATTCCATAAATCGTAGTGCCATATTGTAATTGAAAATCCTGTTTTAATTTGCGTTCATTAAGCATAAATATCTTAGCCAATTCGGAGCTGCTAGGTGGGTTTTCAAGATGTAGAAAAAGATAAGATTTCACCTTTTCTAAGCTTACACTTTCTATAGAAGCCTTTTCAGGTATGGAAGTCCCGTAATTAGTATTTTGGAATAGAACAAATAACAGTTCCTTAAGCTTGATTCTGAGAAAATGATACCGATGCTGAACCAGATTCTCATTGCCAATAATCTCCTTTAAAACTCTGAAAATATTGACATCCATATAACGCGTTTCATTGGGTCGATTTTCAGGAATCCCCTTCAAAATATATTGATGAAAACTGTCCGATGAAATCCATTCTTCATCCTTCACCAAGTCTAAATAAAAAGAATGAGTCATTTTAATGATTACATAATGAATCGAGTCATTTGGGTCAATATTTATGATCCCACCAGCACCATTGTTATCTAAGAAATTTCTCTGCAACATTCCGATCTGATGGTCATAACTTTCATCGCCTGCCCCATTCCTTACTCGTGAATGCCCTTTCAAATAAAAGAAAAACCTTACATGCGGTTTTTCAGTCATCCAAGTATTGGTTAATTCTTTTGTAGTATCCATTTGGACTTCTGCAATATGAAGTCCTTGCGCATATTGCGTTTTACAACTAACTGATACCCCATTTCCGTTATATAAAAACTCTTTATCGTTAACTATTTTATCATCTTTCGATGTATTATCCTCCACTGTTTGATCGTAAATCACCCTATTTATTTCGGGAATTTCTGACCTAACCCACATACCTTTTTTCATTACTTTTTGTCCCAGATTTCGCTAAATACTTCTGTTTGTAACTATAACTTTGCAAAGTTATTTATAATTATTCTAAATAGCAATAAGGGCATTCTTTAATAATGACATCAATTTTTTTAATCATAAATGAAAAAATATTTATTACTATTTACTCTCATTGGTTTATTTTCTTCTTACGCACTTTCGCAAACAGCAAAAATTAATGGACATATCGAAGATTTAAACCATCATATCATTGAACACGCAACAGCAAGAATCAAGCATTCCAATAGTCATTGTGAAGTCGATAAAAATGGAGATTTCTCTTTCAATGTTCATCCGGGGGAATACGAAATTATTATCTCAGCTGTCGGTTACATCAGCCGATATGAAAGAATACAAATCAAGGCAAATTATAAAATCATTCGAAACTATCATTTGAAAATTGATCCCAGAACAAATATAGACCAAGTCGTTGTAAAAGGGAAAAATGCGATTCAAAAAGTCAGAGAAACTCCATTCAATGTGGTTGCCTTGGATGCAAAATCTCAATACAATTCTACATTGGACCTTGCCCACCTATTGGATAAAGCATCAGGGGTAAAAATTAGAGAGACTGGTGGTATTGGTTCTGATATGAACATTACGTTGAATGGTTTTACTGGTCGGAATATCCGCGTATTTATGGATGGTGTTCCCATGGAAGGAATGGGATCAGCCTTCCAATTGAATAATATTCCAGTGAATGCTGCGGAAAGGATTGAAATCTACAAAGGGGTGGTTCCTATCGAATTTGGTGCCGATGCATTAGGAGGTGTAATCAATATTGTAACCAACCAATCCGCCAATAGCTCCATTGACGCCTCTTATTCCTACGGTTCATTCAACACGCATAAAAGCAATATTAGTCTTAACCATACCTTCAAATCCGGCATTTCATTCCAATTAAATGCCTTCCAGAATTATTCAGACAACGATTATAAGGTTAAAACTTCATATAGAGTTTTTGCTAAGGATAGAAACTCAACAGAGGAAGGTGATAACTGGCAATCAGGTTCTTCATGGTCGTCTGATTCGTCTTGGTTTAGAAGATTCCATGATAATTACCGGAATGAAACTGTAATTGCCAAAGTCGGTATAGTTGGTAAGAAATGGGCAGACCGAATGCTATTGGGTCTGACTATGGGACAAGTACATCGCGATATACAGAATGGATCTGAAATGAGATATGTATTTGGCGAAAGAACGGCTTTTAGTAAATCGATATTACCATCATTTGTCTATGACAAACGGAATTTATTTGTGGAGGGATTGAGTGTTCGAGCTACAGGAAACTACAATTATGAAAGGGCAGGCAGCGTGGATACTTCAGCATATAAATATAGTTGGGATGGCACAAGGAAATTAATGGCCGATCTACGTGGAGTCAATGCATCTTATGGAGAGGCTAGTTTGGGGATGTCAGAATACTCGAACAGCAATCAATCTGCATCCCTGGGCATAGGCTATCGAATCAATAAAAATCATTCCATCAACCTGAACAACAACATGTCTTATTACGTGCGTAAGCCAAATTTGGAAAGTATCGCCAATGGTCTTTATCCAGAATTACCTGCAGCCTCAGATAGCATGTCCCGCACAAGTTTAAAAAACAGTCTAGGACTCGAATATCGCTATACTTTCAATAGAAAATGGAACACCATTGTATTTGCAAAACATTATCTCAACAAAGCGAGTGGCCCATATACCAATGAAGAGAATATTACTTTCCGAAGAAATGAAGATGCCTCTAAAACAGGATACGGAATAGCGACAACCTACTTTCTGAAAAACCTGCAATTTAAAGCATCCGCAGAGAAAGCCTATCGACTTCCTAACGATAGAGAACTATTCGGAGATGAAATTCTTGACGAAGGAAATATTGCTTTAAAACCAGAAGAATCAAACAATTACAACCTCGGAATTACCTTTAACAAGGAGTTAAACCCAACCTTCAACCTCTATATTGATTGGTCAGGTTATCACCGTGATACTTACAATTTTATTCAACGCATGGCAGGCAGAAGAGGTGATGCATTAAATGGAGAGACCGTTTTTCTAAACAAAAATCATGGTCGAGTAACTAGATGGGGTATTGACCTTGAAGCTCGAATTTACTATAAAAACAAGGCTACTCTTGGTGGAACCTTTACTTACATGAATATTAGAGATAAGGCCCCATTTTCGAATCTTGCCCAAACTCAAGTAAATGGAAATTATGGATATAGAATGCCTAACCTTCCATATTTCTTCTGGAATGCTGATGCTTCTTATTATTTCCACAACCTGTTAGGAAAAGGTAATACCCTGAATTTAAACTGGTCTTTAAACTATGTCGATCAGATTTATCTACACTCCTATGCCTATGCTGATAAAGCATCGAAAGCTATCGTTCCAGAACAATGGTATTCGGATTTCTCAGCAACCTATATGCTGGAAAACGGAAAGTATAACATCAGCATAGAATCAAGAAACCTGACGAATGCAATGTTATATGACAATTTCAGCCTTCAAAAACCTGGAAGAAGTTTCTCTGTAAAACTGAGATACTACATCATTAAGCGAAACACAAACAAACATATTAACAACAAATAATAATTAACATGAGAAATCAATTCATTAAAAAATCATGGATTTTAGTATTGGGAGCATGCGCAATGGTTGCCTGTAAAGATGAAAACCCAATTCCTACAGTTCCGGTAGAGAAAAACCCGAAAGGTAATTTCATTATTGCGACCTTGGTCCCTGATGTAAACAATGCAACATACTATTTGACTGCCGCTTCATTGGAAAATGAAAAAGACAGTATTTCACCAAAGGGCGCTGGATTAGAGTTCACCAATACATTCTCTCAGTATATGTCTTATGGTTACGAAGGATTTGTGGCTATCAAATATGGTCGTGGAGATGCTCACGTTGGACAACGGTTCACGATTAATCCAGCTGGGGCTGCAACAACCATTGGAAACCAATTTGAAATTCAAAATGGTTTTGTAACAGCAGGTACAGTAGGTGATTACGCCTATACAATCATGAGTGGTTATAGAGCTGCTGATAAAACAGTCGGTACCATGAACCGCATCGGTTTATCAGCGGGCGAACCCCAATTCTTAACCTTCAAGGTAAACGAATTCAAAGGATATGAAGGTAAAAATGCAGCCTTGATTGGACTTGCAGATGGACAAGATGGTTCATTCTATACCAGTCTTCACTTCCATGAAAACAAGGAAATTGACGATGTTGTTGTCGCTAAGATTAATGCAAGAACTCTAAAAACTGAAGCTGTATTCTCAGACTCGCGTTTGTCAATCTCTGGAGCATTTTATCGTTCTGCACGTTACTCGCAAATTGGTGCCGCTTCAAATGGCGATATCTATGTGTTCTCTGGAAATAACTTCGGAACCAAGAAAGCAGGTGCTTTAGTGATTAAAAAAGGTGCTACAACATTCGACAAAAGCTATACCTATGACCTTGAAACCGCATCAGGAGGTTACCGTTTCAAAAAAGTATGGCACTTGAAAGACGATGTATTCCTAATCGAATTCTATAACAAAAAATATGCAGCTAATGAACAACCAGGACTTGATGGTTCAACACAATATGCAGTCGTTCATATGCAAAGCAAAAAATTCAATTGGATCAACGGAATTCCTGCCAAAGGAGATATCCCTAATGGCGTATCTTGGCCATATGTTTTCGGAGGAAAAGCTTACCTCGGAATTACAGCATTGGATAAATTCCCTCAATTCTACGTGGTAGATCCAAATACAGGTAATGCTAAAAAAGGTTTGGTAGTAAAAAATGCTAGTCAGATCGAAGCAGCTACATTTGTAGAAAAGAAATAAGTATTCTTATTCGCTTTTTAATAGCCAAGTTGGATGAAGATCTGACTTGGCTTTTTTGTGTAATTACTTCACCTAATTTTTGTATGAACCCTTACTAATCCTTCCCTAAAAACCACAAATTTATTACCCATAAACGAACCTGTATACACCCAAAACATGAACTTCATTTCGCCAAATTATACAAGGAAATACTATTAAGAATAAACCAACAAAAATTAATTACCTACTAATAATCAACCATATATCTTTTTGAAAACTACAGGACAGCACAGGATGCATTAACTTTTTATTACCTATATCTTTAATTGTATATCACAATTAACCATATAACTAATCAAACTAAATTAAACTCTAACCATTAAATTTTAGAAGAAAAAGACAACACAATTAACCAAAACTAACTAATCAAATTTCAACCGAATAATCATTAAGATTTTTCAAAAAAAATCATCCCTGCACAATTATTTGTGCATTGAATCCATATTGACTATTTGTTAACAATTGTTCAATATATTTTTCTATTGATAAATTTTAGCGTCGATTATTAATAAACCCTTTTATTAATAATCTCCAATTAAACCTGTTTTTAAAACCAATAAAAAAATAAATTATGGCAAAAACTAAGTTTCATTTTTTGAAGATCACGCTTTTTATTTGCTTTTCCTTAGCTCTTCAGACCATGGTATATGGTCAGACCACCAAAGTGACGGGAAATGTCAAAGATGGTGATGAAAATTTATCCGGAGTTTCGATCCAAGTGAAGGGAGTTACTGCACGAGGAACCCAAACTGACCCCAACGGAAATTTCATTATTGAATTGGACAAGATCCCCAATACGCTTGTATTTAGTATGGTGGGCTACTTGCGTCAGGAGGTACTCGTTCAGGATGCCTTGTCCTTAAACATTCAGATGCAGGTAGATTCAAGTTCCTTGGAGGAGGTAGTTGTGGTAGGATATGGAACCCAAAAGAAAACCGAAGTTGTTGGATCCGTCACATCAGTAAAACCGAAAGACTTAAAAATACCTGCCAGTAATCTTACAGCTGCATTCGCAGGTAATGTGGCAGGTATGATCGCTTACCAAAGAAGCGGTGAGCCCGGTGCTGATAATGCTGATTTCTTCGTTAGGGGAATTACCACCTTCGGTGCTAACACAAGGCCATTAATCCTGATTGACAACATCGAACTAACAACAACAGATCTAGCAAGATTACAACCCGATGATATCGAAAGCTTCTCAATCATGAAAGACGCCACGGCTACAGCACTTTATGGAGCACGGGGGGCAAATGGTGTTATTTTGGTAACCACCAAAAGAGGGGTCGAAGGGCCAGCAAAAATCTCCTTCCGCTCCGAAATGTCCATGAACCAACCTACTCAAAATATAGAATTAGCAGACCCGATTACTTACATGAAACTACATAATGAGTCGGTTCTAACAAGAAATCCCTTGGGAGATCTTCCCTATAGTCAAGATAAGATAGAAAATACACTAAAACCAGGTTCTAATGAATACATATACCCCGCCAATGATTGGTATAAAATGCTATTTAATGATTATGCTACCTCTCAAAGAGGAAACCTAAGTGTCACGGGTGGTGGAAAAGTAGCGCGATACTTTGTGTCAACGGCTTTTACAAATGATAACGGAATTCTAAAGGTCGACAAGAGAAATAGTTTCAACAACAACATCGACTTTAAAAACTATACCCTAAGAGCCAATGTTGATATCAACATAACTGAAAAAACTCAATTAGCCGTTAGGCTTTCAGGGAATTTTGATGACTATACCGGTCCAAATATTTCTGGTCAAGACATGTATAACTATGTCATGCATTCGAATCCTGTGATGTTCCCAGCATATTATCCTATTGACGAAGACTTTCACTATGTCAAACACATCATGTTCGGTAATTACCAAGGAAACTATAGAAACCCTTATGCGGAGATGGTGAGAGGATATACAGATAGAACCAGATCCCAAATGCTGGCAAGTGTAGAATTAAATCAGAATTTAGATTTTGTTGTCCCTGGTTTAAAATTCATGACCATGCTCAATTTATCCAGGTTATCAGAGTATTTCGTAAATCGGGCTTACAATCCTTATTGGTATCAACTGCGTGGAAACTATGATGCATTTACAGGAGAATATCACTTAGAACGCTTTAATGAAGATGGAACTGAATATCTAGATTATCGCGAAGGTCCTAAAACCGTAGATGCAACAACCTATTCTGAATCCCGATTAAACTATAATAATGTTTTCGGAAAACACGGCGTGAGTGGTCTATTGGTATTTACAACTAGGCAATGGATTGCAGCAAACCAAGGAAATCTACAACTTTCATTACCTTCTAGAAACGTAGGTTTAGCTGGTCGTTCGACTTATAATTACGACAATAAATACTTCTTTGAATTCAACTTTGGTTACAACGGTTCCGAGCGTTTTGCCAAAAACAATCGCTGGGGTTTCTTTCCTTCTGCAGGGGTTGCCTGGGTTGTGTCTAACGAGAACTTCTTTGAAAAATATAAATCTGCTATCCATAATTTAAAACTTAGGTATACCTATGGATTAGTAGGGAATGATCAAATTGGGGATCGTTATGACAGATTCTTCTATTTGTCCCAAGTGAATATGCAAGACGGTGGTAGAGGGAGTTATTTTGGGGAAAACTTAGACAAAGGTGGTCCAGGTATCCGGATAAATAGATATGCAAATGAAGCTATTACTTGGGAAAATTCCACCAAACAAAATGTGGCAATAGAACTGGGTTTATTCAATAAGGCAAATATCATCGCGGAATACTTTACTGAACATCGTAGAGATATTTTAATGACCAGAGCAGCCATCCCTTCAACCATGGGATTACAAGCACCTATCCGTGCAAATGTTGGTGAAGCAACAGCCAAAGGAATTGATATACAATCGGATTATACTCACAACATAAATGAGCATTTATGGTTATCCGCAAGAGCAAATTTCACCTATTCCACCAGTAAATTCAAAATCTATGAAGAGCCTGATTACAGTGAAGCATATAGATCAAGGGTTGGTCATTCATTGACCCAAAATTGGGGTTATATTGCAGAGCGATTATTCCTCGATGATGCTGAAGCCAACAACTCACCACTTCAAACTTTTGGTGGTCAATATGGCGGTGGAGACATCAAATACTTAGATGTAAATAAGGATGGACAGATAACCTCGGCTGACCAGGTGCCAATTGGTAATCCTACATCCCCAGAAATAATTTATGGATTTGGTACATCTGTTGGATATAAGGGATTCGACCTATCTGTGTTTTTCCAAGGATTAGCAAATGAATCCTTTTGGATAGACCCTGTAAAAACATCACCTTTTCAGAATCAAACACAATTATTAAAAGCTTATGCTGATTCGCATTGGTCTGAAGACAACCAAAATATGTATGCTTTATGGCCTAGATTGAGCAGCAATTTAGTAAACAATAATATCCAAAGCAGTACTTGGTTTATGCGTGACGGAACTTTCCTCCGTCTAAAACAAGCTGAAATTGGATATGCAATTCCAGGAAAATGGAAGGAAAGAATTCATCTCAATAATTTTAGGGTATACCTCAGTGGAACAAACTTACTCATGTTCAGCAAATTCAAATTATGGGATGTGGAAATGGGTGGAAATGGATTAGGTTATCCTTTGCAAAAGGTATTTAACCTAGGAATTAACTTATCCTTTAACTAATGAAACTTTGGAATATGAAAACTATTAACAACTACATAAAATTAAAATTTGCGCTATTTATTTCATTGATAACTCTTTCAACCTCATGCAATAAATACTTAGACATTGTACCTGACGATGGTCTTGCAACATTAGAAAGCGCATTTACTTTAAGATCTACAGCGATAAGGTACCTATACACATGCTATGGGTTTATGACTTCCGAAGGAAATCTTGATGGCGACCATGGATATATGTCTGGTGACGAGTTGTGGTCAGTAATTGATCGTCGAGAAAGCCAAGGAATTTGGAATGGAATTATGTTTAACATGGCTCGAGGATTTCAAACTGCCTCAAATCCTTATGGTGATGACTGGTCAGGTATATATGAAGGAATTCGTGCTTGTAACATCATGCTTGAAAACATTGATAAGGTGCCTGATCTACCTGAATGGGAAAAAATTCAATGGATTGGAGAGACAAAATTCCTGAAAGCTTATTACCACTTTCATCTATTGAAAAAATGGGGACCAATTCCGTTGGTTAAAGAAAATTTATCCATCAATGCTAGCTTGGATGAGATTAGGGTTTTTCGTCAACCTATCGATGAAGGCTTTGATTATGTCATTCAATTAATGAATGAGGCCATTCCTAATCTGCCATTAAAGGTTCAAAGTAGAGATGAACTCGGTAGAATTACTAGACCTATTGCTGCTTCAATGAAAGCAAAGATTATGGTTTATGCTGCAAGTCCATTATTCAACAACAATAAAGATCAAGCAAACCTGATCGATAAAAATGGAACCAAACTCTTCAAAACTGACAAATCTCCTGCAGAGGTAAAGAAAAGATGGGATGATGCGGTAATTGCCTGTAAAGAAGCAATTAAGATTTGTGATGAGGCAAGCCATATCCTTTACACTCATCAAGGAAGAGTACGTGTAAATGACACCATCAAACTTCAATTGGATATCAGAAATGCTATTACGGAGAAATGGAACTCAGAGGTTATTTGGGCAAATGTTCATACCTCATTAGGAGCGAACAGAAATTTACAGTTAGCATCCTCTCCCAACTTACAATGGGAACAATATCCGGATATGCCAAGCTTGTACAATCATATCCAACCCCCTTTAAAAATTGTTGATCAATTCTATACAAACCATGGTATTCCTATTCAAAACGATTTGGAATGGTTAAGAAAAAATCAGTTAGCCCTAAGAGCAGGTGCCGAAAAAGATCGTTGGTACATACGCCCAGGATACGTTACGGCAGAAATGAATTACAACAGAGAACCAAGGTTTTACGCATGGTTAGGGTTTGATGGTGGACAGTGGTACGGTCAAAAACCAGAGGTAAATGACCCCGTCCCTGCAGATATGTTTTGGGTAGCTAGTCGTGTCGGTGGAAATCAACAGAAAAAAGGCCATGATTGGGGACCTGTCTCTGGTTATTACCTGAAAAAAGTAATCCATTATCAAAATCGCCAATCCTCTGCAACTGGATATGATGCAATTACCTATCCTTGGCCATTGCTCAGAGTAGCTGATTTATATTTACTATACGCAGAAGCAATTAATGAATCGGAAGGCCCAACAGGTGCAAATAGTGGCGACTTATTTAAATACATAGATTTAGTTCGTGAAAGAGCAGGTCTTCCTGGGGTTAAAGAAGCTTGGGATAAATATTCAAACAGTCCTAGAAGATATGCCAATCAGCAAAATATGAGAGAAATTATTCAAAGAGAGAGACTGATTGAGTTAACCTTCGAAAGCAACCGCTATTGGGATATCAGAAGATGGAAAACCGCTCCTGCTGAATATGAAAAAGGCATGTATGGTTTCAAGGTTACTGCCAGCAAGCCCGAAGAATACTATCAAAAGATTTTGATGACCACACAAAAATTCTCAAGCAGAGATTACTTCTGGCCAATACAAATTTCATTGATCGAACAAAATCCTAACCTAATTCAAAACATTGGATGGTAATTAATCTGAATTCTAAAGCTATGAAAAGAATAATATATAGTATGATAATACTTTTTGCACTTATAGGATGTAAAGAGGAAGGAAGACTAGATTTTATTGATGGTCAAGGTGCTGCACCATCTTCAGTAGAAGTCAAGGCTGTCCGAAATACTTCCGGTGGTGCAATAATCACTTATAAGGTGCCTGCAGACCCCAATCTTTTGGGAGTAAAAGCAGTATACACCAGAAATGGAAAAACCGTGGAGACCAAAGGTTCAATATATGTAGACACCTTAATGGTTGAAGGGTTTGGAAGTTCTGCTGAACAAAAAATTGAACTATTTGGAATTGGCAGAAATGAAAAATTATCTGCGCCTGTTTCAGTCACAATTAACCCACTTCCTCCACCTGTTCAAGTTGTAAAATTTGATGTTGAAGCCGGATTTGGTGGTGTTGTATTAGGTATTGATGAAAATAAAACAAATGCAGATTTATCCTTGATCCTTTTAGCTGACACCTTGGGAAATGGAACATTCTTAGACATCCAAACCTTCCACACTAAATCGGGAAAAATAAAATTCTCCCGAAGAGGATTAAAAATAAAACCTACAAAATTCGGAATGTACCTCAGAGACCGATGGAATAATGTTTCTGACACAATTTACCGTACACTTACTCCAGTTGAAGAAGTCCGAATTCCTAGTGAATTATTTAGAAACGCTGCATTACCAACAGATTATTTCTTAACGGCTGAAAATAACTCCGGATATCGTTTAGAGCAACTGTGGTTAGGAGCTGACGCTTCAACAGCAGGGGATTTCTATGCAACCTCTCACAGTGCTCCTATTCCTCAATGGTTTACCATTGAACTCGGCCAAAAAGTTTCTATAAGCAGGATACAAAAGTGGCCACGCCAAGGATATGAATTGTATTCCAGTACTGCACCAAGAACTTTTGAAGTTTGGGGAAGTGACAATCCTAATCCAGATGGAAGTTTCGACAATAGCTGGTTTTTGATTGGCGAGTTTGAACAATTCAAACCTTCTGGATACGGCGAAGGTAGAGAGGTAGGACCAGTAACCGCTGAAGATGAAGATTATTGGTACAATAAAACAGAGTTTGATGTGGTGCCAACTGAAAGTGCTACGGATCCATATCGACCAGTTACACATATCAGGATTAGAGTAACCTCGACGTTCCAAACATATGGAACTGAAACCAGTAGAAGTCAAGTTATCATTGCTCAATTAGCATTTTGGGGACAAATAAAGAAATAATAAGCATGAAAAAACATATTTTATATTTGATATTAATCCTATCTGCATTATCCTCTTGTAAGGAAATGGATAGTGAATACAAAGACTTTATCGTCCCTAATGGTTATACATACCCTCAAAGAGCTGATTCATTAAAAATTTATCCCGGATTCAACAAATTGAGGTTGGTTTGGAGAACACCAAAATCGCCAACTGTCAAATACGCTATGGTCCATTGGAATAATTACAATGACTCGTTGAAGGTGGAGTGGAAAGATAATCAGGATAGCATCATTGTTGATATTCCGAAATTATCAGAAACATCCTATACCTTTTTCATCAAAAATTATGATGAATTTGGAAACATCTCACTACCAGTAGATGGAACAGGAACCCCTTACGGTGATAATTATCTATTGGGTGCAACTGATAGAACATACATTTTGGCAACAAGGGATTCGGATAAAAAAGGTACTATTACCTGGGGCCCAAAGACCACAGATTTAGTATATACAGAGGTACGATATACCACTAGTTCTGGAACAAAGAAAACTGTAAGAGTTGATTTTGATCAGGACAAAATGACTTATCCTGATATTAAGCCTGGCGAACTCTTTGAATATCGTTCAGTCTTTCTGCCAAGAAATGGTATTGATTCTATTGCTAGGGATTGGCAAACTTCTGAAAAACCATTCATGTATAAATTCCCTACCACAAAATGGGTTGCAACGGCAAGAAATGGAAATCACCCATGGGGTGATGGTGGCGGCGGACAACCAGCTCTATTATTTGATGGAAATAAAGCAACCGGCTGGCATTCATCTGTTGGAGCACCTCTACCACAGGTGGTAGTCACTGATTTTAATGAATCATTAGAACTTGATAATATCATCATCTATCCACCAGCACAAACTAACTGGAGGTATATTAAAAATGTAGATATTTACTTATCAGACACTCCACTACCTGCTGATGCGCCTTCTCCTAGTTGGGGAAAACCGATAGCTTCCGCAACATATTCAGGGCAAGATGCTTTCACAATTAAATTTGACTCGGTCAAAAAAGGAAGATACCTCGCAATCGTTTTCCTCGATTCCTCTTCCGGAAATACCTATGTCAGTTTCATGGAATTAGAAGCATATGGTTATTAAAACAAAAACAACATAAATATCTTCAAAACAAAAGCTACTCCAAAGAGTAGCTTTTTTCACTAATAATATAATCAACCTAATTACAATTCTATTCTAACTTTCTCGCCTCCTTCAATTCCAAAATCTTCAGCCTTAACCATTACCTCAATACCTTTATCAGACTTATTCTCAATTTCCATAAATCCTTTATTGATTTTTATGGATAAAATAACCCCTCTAAATCCGATTCGGAAAGTAAAGGAATCCCATTGTTCTGGAAGGAATGGATTGAAAAACAATTTATTTTCTTTTATGCGCATTCCGGCAAAACCTTGGACGATACTCATCCAAGTACCTGCCATTGAGGTAATATGAAGTCCGTCTTCCGTATCATTATTATAATCATCAAGATCTAATCTTGCTGTACGCAGATAGAATTCATAAGCTCGCGCTTCATCATTAAGTTTGGCAGCGATGATGCTATGTAGACAAGGTGAAAGGGAACTTTCGTGAACCGTACGCGGCTCATAAAAATCAAAATTCCGACGGATTTCATCCAATTCAAAATCATCCTCAAAGAAATACATGCCTTGCAAAACATCTGCTTGCTTGATGAAACAGGATCTTAAAATCCTATCCCAACTCCATTTTTGATTCAATGGACGCTCAGATGCTGGTAGGTCTTTTACCAACCACTGCTCTTTATCCATATAACCATCTTGCTGTAGATATATTTTTAGCTTTTCATGGTAAGGATAATACATGTTCTCAGCGATTTCTTTCCATAATTCCAACTCCTCAGTTTCCAAATCCAAATTGTTAATAATATCATCCAATCTGCTTTGATTGGAGTCTTTAACAAATTCAATGGCTTCCTGGGCATATTTCAAACACCAAACCGCTAAATAATTGGTATACCAATTATTGTTCACATTATTCTCGTACTCATTAGGACCAGTTACACCAAGAATCACATATTTCTCCCGCTCCCCACTCCAATTCACCCGCTGTGCCCAGAATCTAGCAATCCCAATTAGAACTTCCAAGCCATATTGCGGTAGGTAATCCCAATCTTGTGTATAATTGATATAGTTGTAAATCGCATAAGCAATAGCTCCATTCCTATGAATCTCCTCAAAGGTAATTTCCCATTCATTATGACTCTCAGTACCATCCATGGTTACCATTGGAAATAAAGCCGCACCATTTCTAAAGCCCAGCATCTCTGCATTCTCAATAGCTTTTTGCAAATGGTTATAGCGATAAACCAACAGGTTTCTTCCTACTTCTTGTTCTGCTGTTGAAAGATAAAATGGAATACAATAGGCTTCAGTATCCCAATAGGTAGCACCTGCATATTTCTCCCCAGTAAAACCTTTCGGACCAATATTCAATCTAGAATCAGTTCCTGTATAAGTTTGAAACAGTTGAAAAATATTGAATCGAATTCCTTGTTGCGCCTTTACATCGCCGTCAATCTGAATATCACTCTGATCCCATTTTCTTGCCCATGCATTTTTTTGGTCTTCTAACAATTTATCGAATCCCAATTCTACTGCTGACCACAACTTATGCTCACAACTATCAAATAACTCATTTGAAGGATAATTCAAAGACGATTGTACCGAGACAATTTTTATTATTGTCAGTTCCGTTCCAGCTTGAGCAGCCACTTGAAACTCTTCTGCACAGAACTTTATTTCTTGAACTAGCTGATGATTAAGAAGCTCTGCTTCCTGATCAGCAATGTAAATTTTAGTGTTTGCCCCTACACAAAGCTCAAAACCTGTTTTTAAAGTTTTAGTCTGTAGGAAGATCCCTTTATCCGAGAATTTATCTCCTACTTCCTCCCAAAACTTGAAATCATAATTACTATCTTCATTGACAATATCTCCATCCGCTTTGGATACAATTTTGAGTTCCGCATCAAAATTTAAAGGAGTAATCTGATATTTTATGGCGCCGATTTCATCATCTGCAATACTGCAAAAACGAAGCGCTTCTACTTTTACCTCAGATCCTTCCGCCAGCACTGCTACAAAAGATCTTTGTAAATAGCCTTCCTGCATATTCAGGACCCGTTTAAAATCCTTTACCTCGCAAGTCGCTAGATCAAGTAACTGACCATTGATATAAATATCAATACCAATCCAATTTGTGGAATTAATTACTTTATCAAATGTTGGCGGATAACCATTCTTCCACCAGCCTACTCTAGTTTTATCCGGAAAATAAATCCCTGCAACATAGGACCCTTGAAGCGTTTCTCCTGAGTAATGTTCTTCAAAGTTGGCACGCTGCCCCATCTTACCATTCCCTATACTGAAAAGACTTTCAGAAATCTTGTTAAGTTTCGGATCAAAACCTTCTTCGATAATATTCCAAGGATCGGCTTGGATATAATTTTTCATAAAATAATTGTTAGTTAGTTGCTAAAATAGATTTTGAATAGTCCTCAAATCAATCGCAGTAAGATCTTCTACCACTAATTGTGCTTCACCCAACTCCTCCTCATTGCCAATTCCTATAGCTTTCATATTTCCTTTTATGGCTGCTTCAACGCCGGCACTCGCATCTTCAAATACGACGCAATATTCCGGAGATACGCCTAGCAATTCGGCTCCTCTTAAGAAAACCTCAGGGTCTGGTTTTGATTTACTCACAATATTACCATCCACCAAAGCATCAAAATAAGGCTTCAAACCTGTATTGTCTAGAATAAGCTTCGCATTCTTGCTCGCTGATCCCAATCCGATTTTGATATGGTTCGCTTTTAATTCATCCAATAACTTTAGGGCTCCCGGCAATACTTCATTCTGCGTCATCCCTGAAATCATTTCCACATACCAGCCATTCTTCAAACTTGCTAGCTCATCCTGCTTCTCCTGCGGCATTTCCATGCCTGCCCAATTCAATATCTTACGCAAACTCTCCACCCTACTAATCCCTTTCAATTGCTCATTTTCCTTCTCTGTAAAATCAAGACCCAATGTATTCGCCAACTGCTTCCATGCTAAATAATGGTATTTCGCAGTATCCACTAATACACCGTCAAGATCAAATAAACACGCCTCTAAACCCATTCAATATTTATTTTAATTCAAATACTTGTGTACTGATACCCGGAATCTCAATCTCCTCAATATTGCTTAATGTTGCTCCACTAATAATATTCAAAGCTTGTTTATGGGGTCCAAATCCCTCCTGATATCGTTTCGTATTCAACTTTATACTTTCTTGTTTACTATTCATCACCACCATCACCCTTTTGTCCTGATTGTAGCGGAAATACACATAAACCCCATCCTCCGGAATAAACTGCAACATGTTGCCATCTTGTAATACTGGATTATTCTTACGATAATTGGCTAAGGTTTTTACCAGATTAAAGGCTTCATTCTCCTTTTCTGTACGCCCTTTAGCAGTGAATTTATTCGCTTTATCTTTTGGCCATCCACCTGGAAAATCCTCCCGCACCAAACCATCGGGGCTGGCAAAATTCTTCATCAGAATCTCTGTACCATAATACAATTGCGGTATTCCCCGGGTCGTAAATAACCAGGCAATTCCTGAGTTAAACTTATTGATATCCTCTCCAACAACCGACAAAAAGCGACTTAAATCATGATTGTCCAAAAACACTACATTTTTATACGGATCTTCATACATAAAGTCATTTGCGAAGGTATTATACAATCGAACTACACCGTCCATCCATCCGAACTTACCATTCAATGCCTCAATAATTCCCCAATAAGCTTGAAAATCAGTAACTCCTTGTAACTTGGTGTCGATGCCTTGATTGATTTTATCACCCTTAGTGAAATAAGCTTGATTTGGAACTCCATGCACCCAAGTCTCCCCAAAATAGGTCATCTTCGGATACTCCCTGTCAATTGCCTCGCCCCACTCTGCCATAAATCCTAGATCATTATAGGCATAGGTGTCCAATCTAAATCCATCTACCCCCATTTCCTCAATCCACCAGATGTGGCTTTGAGTGATATAATTCTTCACAAACGGATTATTCTGGTTCATATCCGGCATATGCTTATCGAACCAACCATTCATCATGATATCTTTATCCGATTTCGTTGCATAGGGATCCATATGTATTTGCTCCCGATAATTGGTCTTGGTAAATGTGTCCCACTGATGCACCCAATCCTTCATCGGCATGTCTTTCACTGTAAAATGTTCCGTTCCAAAGTGATTGTGCACCAAGTCCTGAACCATCTTGATTCCGCGTTTATGACATTCCTCGATCAACTTCTTATAAGCATCATTCCCTCCGAACCTAGGGTCTACATAATAACTTTCAGTATTGGCATAACCATGGTAGGAAGTTAATGGCTGATCATTGGTTAATACCGGATTCAACCATAATGCGGTTACTCCTAATTCTTGCAGATAATCCAGATTATTGATAATGCCTTGCAGATCTCCACCATGTCTATAATACATACTATCTCGGTTCAAAGTCTGGTCCGCCATTCCTTTGATCCTATCATTGGAGGTATCCCCATTGGCAAAGCGATCTGGCATAATCAAGTATATGAAATCTGAAGAGTTTACCCCTTGGAGAGTATGCTTAGCCGCATCTCTTTCCTTTAAATCATATAACCTTGTAAAGTCTTTTTTACCAGCTTCTTTGAAAATCAAGGATACTTTTCCTGCTTTCGCTTCCGGATGAATCTTTAAATCCAAAAACAGATAGTTAGGGTTTTCTACTTGATTTTGCTTTAGGATTTCAACCCCTGGATAGTTTACCGAAACTGTCTTCTTCGAGATATTATTGCCATAAACCAATAATTGCACATTTGGATTTTTCATTCCAACCCACCAGTTTAAGGGTTCAATTCTCTCTACTTGAGCGTTTGAAACAAGATTTATAAAAATGAAAATTATGGCAATAACGTATCTCATATCTGTTTATTGTTTAGTTCTTTACTATGGTGAATGTTAAATCTGTCGGGTTCATCGTGATGGTATAAGAACCAGCCTCAGTCACCTTGATATTTGCGCCTCCTAAGGATAGCGCCCCATTACTTCCACCTAAATTGGTTCCCCAATCATGGTTCTTACGGAATTTGAATTCCCCAGTATTTAGGTTCGTTTTTAGCACCCAATTCCCTTTACCATCATTTACAAACTTCATATCGGCATCAACAGACCAATTTGAATTTGGAACCGCATCGCCAATCATTCCCCAAATTGCAGTTGGCTCAATGGTCCAGGTATTGCTATTCATATCCATGGTCAACAACATGGTCCCTGCAGCAGGTGCTTGGAAATTACCGCCAGTTGGACTGATTGTACCACTTCCACCATCACCATAATTCACATTCCAATTCTTAGCTGGCGTAATCTTGAATCCAAACTTGCCCTCTGGGAAGTTGATAACACCCGTATAAATTCCATTTCCAGTAAGAGAAATTAAACTATCCGCAGTCCCCGGATCCCAACCTTGATAATCTCCAGGAAGGTAAATCCAAGAAGTCAATGGAATTGGTTTTGTGTTGATATTTACAACATTACTGTAGACAGCAGTATTAGGTGAGATACTGGATTTCAATCTTACCTCAACATCAGAATTCGCATCAAATGGAAGATTCATCGCTGATAAAAGATTATTTAACTCTAATCCTGTATAGCTTCTGCTCGTTACACCATTTGCGAAAACAACTTCTCTCGCAGGAGTAAAATTGCTACCCTTCAATCCAAATTGTAGGGAATAGGTTATCCCAGCATTATACCCGAAATCTGATTCCGTATGGGTAAATTCCACAACCTTACTATTCAATGTTTCTTTCGTCAGGTTGATGGTAGTCGCGGTGCTTTTCAAGCTTCCCGACTGTCCTTCCCCTGCAATTGTCCTTACTTCATCCTTCTCGCATGAAGTCAGCATGATGCTGCTCAGACAAAATAAAACCAAAAGTTTATTTAATAATTTCATAAGTTCTAAGTATTAATGTTAATAGCCTTGGTTTTGTGTCAAATTCGTATTGGCAATAACATCTGATGCTGGCAATGGAAGCAATGTTCTAAAGTCTTCAATGGATCTTCCATCTTTAACCCCACCTTTCCAAGGCCAGATATAATTACTTCCAGTGAATTTTCCGAAACGAATTAAATCCGTTCTGCGGTATCCCTCGAAGTATAATTCTCTCGCTCTTTCATTTAAGATATCATCTAAGGAAATTGCTGAAGCATTTCCACTGGTATTACCATAGGCTCTTCTTCTAACTTGGTTAAAATAATTTAACGCTTGAGCCGTTGAACCTCCAGCACCTCCACGCAATACAGCTTCTGAATACATCAAGTAAACATCTGCCAATCGGAATAATGGAAAATCCAAAGAGCTGAACGTTCCACCTTGTGATGCCCCCGGAGTACCTGTAGATTTCATATTCTTGAACTTCGTAATCCGTAATCCGTCCTTGAACTCACCCAACTCATCATTTTCAATTTTATCACCAAAGAACATCGCTCTCTTATCTGTATTACCACTGTAATCAGGGAAAGCTAATGGAACCATTTTGGTTGAACGGTTACCACCCCAGCCACCTGTAGGAACTCCATAGTTTGCTGGTGTCATATCTCCGTTGATCAATGAATTGATCAAAAAGGTTGTTCCTCCAAAATTTCTGGTTTTCACACCATCATAGTTGATGGAAAAGATTATTTCATCTTTACTGGTTACATAATTATCTTCCAAGAACAAGTTTGCATAGCTACTTGCTAATGTATACCCGCCATTGATGATTTTATTGGCATAAGTAATAGCTTCTGTATACTTTCCTTGACCGGTATAAACTTGAGAATTCAAATACAATCTGGTCAATAAGGTCCAAACTGCGCCTTGATCTGCACGTCCATATTCATTGGTTTTCGCTGCTTTGATAATCGGTTCGATCGCCAATAATTCTTTCTCTATATAACTGAATAATTCTGGACGCTTAATCTGGTTTGGAGAAACCTTTCCAATGGTATTTTCCTCAGTAATAAATGGAGGATTACCGAATAAATCTAATAATACCCAATATTGATAGGCTCTTACGAATCTCGCTTCCGCACGATAAGCTTCGATTTCCGCAGTATTACTGATACCTCGTGCCGAAAGCTTCTCTGGAGTACTCTCTCTTAAGAACTCATTGACAACCGTAATGGTATATAGCGTACGAGTATATAAACCTTTAACCATAATATTATCCGCATCTGGTGTACCATAAACAATATCGGGAACTCCCGGGTCATTCCAACCACATAAAGTCTCATCTGAAGTCAATTGCTGAATATTCCAATACAAGCGAAAGAAATCCGACTGACCCGCATCAATACCCGCTAAGTCACTCGCTCCTTCACCTCCACCAGAAGTCATCGATAAACTTCCATAGATTTTTAGAAAGGCTTCTTTATATCCTTGCTCCGAACTGTAAACCTGATCGGCTGTAATATCATTCTTCGGGGTCAAATCCAATAAGTCCTCACTACATGAAGAAATGGATAAGATGAGCATGCTTCCCCAAATCGTATTTTTTATTAATCTTTTCATGAATTTCCTATTTAATATTAAAACCCAAAGTTTAAACCTAGTGAATACACTCTCGGTCTTGGATACAAGGTATAATCTATACCATTGAATAATTCCGGATCAACACCCTTATATTTTGAAACTATAAAAACGTTCTGAACATTCGCATTTACAGTCATCGTCACAGTCTTTTCCTTATCCAAATGACCTACATTATAAATCAACCCTAAATTGTCCATCCTTAAGAATGAAGCGTTGTTGATGTAGTAATCACTATAATATTGATTGTTGTTGAAATTGGTATTATAAACATCTGTAGTCGCATTATTGATAAATCTTGATGGATTTAAAATATTACGTCCTACTCCAAAATTTGAAGAAATATTATCATACACATAGTTTCCGAAGCTTGCTCTCAATACTGTATTCAAGGTCAAGCGTTTGTAGTTTATGGAAGTTGTAAAACCCATAAAATAATCCGGAGCTGGTTTTTTATAATAATAACGGTCAGCAGGTGTAACTGCACCGTCTCCATTTAAATCCTCATAAACTGCCTCCAAAGGCTGTCCTTGCTGATCATAAACTTGTTTGTAAACAAAATATTGGAAAGGAGCCAATCCTACAGTATGGTATTGGATAACATTCCCAGTACCTCCTGTAATCCAGCCTGCCGCCAATTGATAACCTGGGTTATCACTTAAAGTCAGGTTAGTAACCTTGCTCTCATTGACGGTCATATTGAAACCTAAATCCCAATTGAAGTTCTCTGATTTAATCGCCTGAATATTGATGCTACCCTCAACACCTCTGTTTTCCATGTTACCAACGTTGGTCAACAATTGATTACTATAATTGGTACCTACTGGAATTTCAATAGTTGCCAATAGATCTTTTGTTTTCTTCTGATAAGCATCGATGCTACCAGAAATACGACCTCCCCAAAAACCATAATCCAAACCAATATTAGCAGTTGTTGTAGATTCCCAACGAAGAGTTTCATCATAAGCAATTGGTGAATAAACATGGTAAAATTGGTTGCCAACTTGGTACTGCGACTCATTGGTACTGTAATAATAGCTTGGAATAAATCCATAGTTAGCAATACCATCTTTATTTCCGGTTTCACCGTAACTCAAACGAAGTTTCAGGTCTGAGATACTGTTATTGTCTTTCAAGAAATTCTCACCTTTAATACGCCAGGTAAATGCCGCAGATGGGAAAATTCCCCAACGTCCATCCGGACTAAATTTAGACGATCCATCCGCCCGTACAGTACCTGATAAGATGTAACGGTCTGAGAACGAATAAATCAACCTTCCATAGTAGGATAGCAATCTGTTTTGCTGTACATTATCTGGAAAATTCGGAGTTGTCAACACATCGTTATGTGCATTCATGGACTCGAAATTATACTGGGTTTCTTTATTATCGTAATATCCATAACCTGCAGTTACATTGACATTACTATTGATGCTTTCAATATCCTTTACATAGCTCAGGTAACCCTCAATAAAAGTATTGTTCATCTTTCCTTTATAACGTTGGAAGAATCCTTTATTAGCAAAGTTAGATGCTGCAAAATCAGGAATACTTGTCGCTCCTTTTCCTACTGCGATATCATAACCAACATTTACGTTAGCATGTAATTCAGGAAGGAAATGGAATGAATAATCCAATTGTGCGTTACCGATACTTCTTTTTGAATCACCTCTATTGGCGTAATTTTCCAATAATGAAACTGGGTTTCTTGGTGACAATGAATTTGGAACTGCACCTTCTTGCCATTCAAAGAATCCACCATAAGGGCTAGATGAATCATATACCTCTTGGGTAGGATCAAAAACAATCGCCGAACCAATGGCCCCTGTATTTGCAAAATCCTGATTGGTCAATGTTCCCTTGAAATTAACATCTAATTTCAAGTGGTTATCAAAGAAACGTGGCGAAATATTCACCCCTAATGTTCCTCTTCTTAACATATCATTCTTCAAAATACCAGATTGCTCTAGATGTCCAATAGAAAAACGATATGGCATATTTTTTAAACCTCCCGCTAAGGTTACATTATTATCGGTGGTAAATGCATTCTGATAAATTAGACTTTGCCAATCGGTATTTGCAGATCCTAAAAGTCCTTTTTGAGCAGCTGTTCCTCTTTCATTAACAAATGAACGAACTTGATCTGCTGTCAACACATCTACTTGATTAGCTATGGTAGAAAGGGAATTTACGGTAGATAAGGTAAGTTTTGGCCTTCCGATTTTACCTGTTTTAGTCGTGATGATAATTACCCCGTTTGATGCTCTGGAACCATAAATTGCAGTTGCATTCGCATCTTTCAGGATAGTCATGGACTCAATATCATTTGGGTTGATTAGGGAAAGAGGGTTGGCTGACCCTGTAATTCCGGCACCACTCAATGGGTTTCCATCAACTACAATTAATGGATTATTACTCGCTGATAATGATGCTCCTCCTCGTACGCGAATAGTACTTCCAGCACCTGGAGAACCTCCATTCGAAGTAATGGAAACCCCAGAAACCTTACCTTGTATCAATTGATCCGGCGATGTAATAGCTCCTTTTTGAAAATCCTTCGATTGTACATTCGATACGGCTCCCGTCACATGCTTCTTCTCTACCGATCCATATCCAATCACTACAACTTCACCGATCTCCGACGCATTGGAACTCAATGTAAAATCTAATGTCTGTGATGAAGTCAAGTTCACATTCTGTTCGGAGCTGCCATAACCTACATAAGTTGCTTCAACTACCATACTCCCTGCTGACAATCCGTCCAACACATACTGTCCCGACTCGTTGGTAGAAACTTGCTTGTTTGTACCCTTTACCCTTACCGTAGCCCCAGCAAGTTCCTTCCCAGCTTCATCCATTACTTTACCCGAAAGTTGTAAGTTCTGCTGACCCGAAACAATTTGAAAACTGAAGATGAAGATAATTATTAGCCGAAACTGCCAATTGTAAAAATCCCTAATCATATTTTGTTTTTTTGTTTATAATCGGCAAGGCATTCATTGCCCCCCTATTGGTTTGTTACTAAATTATTATAGAAATGTTATAAAAAAAATACTTTTTCACTTTTTTTATTTTTAGCAAAAAATCAAGCAATTTTTTATTTAAAAACCTATATATCAATTATATATAAAACAAAATAAGAACTAAAAGCCTGCTATAATTTATCGAATTACCGAAACCGTTCCCGATTTCAACACCCCTTTTCTTCTTAAAACCTACCTTTTACAGAAAAAACTTAACATTTAATCACCCAATATTTGTAGTGCTTATTTTATCAATTTAAGAACCTCTAATTGCATTAAGGATAAAATAAACCATATAGATGCCTATATTCCCCCGAAAGTATGATGATTTTCTCTATTAACTTTGTATGTAAACCAAATTTATAAATCATGAGCACATCATCGAATCAGATATTAGATCAGGTAAAACCTATTACTGCAGCTGAATCTTCCGAATTCCAAAACAATGGACATATCTTAATCCGCGAAGTACTAGACAAAGACACGGTCGAGCACTTCCGCCAAGTAATCAGCAATGCTGTAGAAAAGCATAATGAAGAGAAAAGAAAACTGGAAGATCGTGACACCTATGGCAAAGCCTTCTTACAAATCATGAACCTATGGCGAGTAGACGAAGAAGTAAAGCGTTTTGTCCTTGCAAAACGATTCGCAAAAATCGCAGCCGACCTATTAGGCGTTGAAAAGGTAAGATTGTACCACGACCAAGCATTATTCAAAGAAGCAGGCGGTGGTCCAACTCCTTGGCATCAAGATCAAAATTACTGGCCTTTGGACACCAATAACACCATCACCATGTGGATGCCTTTAGTAGATATCCCTAACCCTGAAATGGGAATGTTGACCTTCGCTACGGGCTCTCATAAACAAAACAATGTCTCCGAAATCATTATCTCTGATGAGTCTGAAAAAACATTCTCTGAATATGTAAAGGAGAACAACTTTAAAATCTCTAGTCCAGAGTACATGAATGCTGGCGATGCAACCTTCCATTATGGCTATACCATCCATAATGCTCCAGGTAACTCCTCAGATAAAATGCGTTCAGTAATGACCATTATTTATTACGCAGATGGTGCTAAAGTCACTGAACCCAAACATAAATGGCAAGAGAACGATCGCCAACAATGGCTTATGGGAAAAGAAGCCGGTACATTGGCAGATTCTGAAATCAATCCTGTACTGTAATCAAAACAGGTATGGCTAAGCTTAAAAGAAAATTATTCAATCTTTCGCTCATTGCCTGTTATAGTGTACTTGCGCTGACCAGTTGTCAGGAAAAACCAACAGATAAGGAAATCGTCAAAGATGAAATTATCTATCATGTTTTTCAACGTAGTTTCTATGATAGCAATGCTGACCAAAATGGCGATCTCGCAGGACTCCAACAAAAATTGGATTACCTGCAAGATCTAGGAGTTACTTCTATTTTATTGACTCCATTATATGAATCGGTTTATTACCATAATTACTATTCCAGTGATTTTGAAAAAATTGATTCTACTTATGGAACTAAGGAGGAATACCTATCCCTGGTTAGAGATATCCATAAAAGAGGGATGAAAATTTATATGGATATGGAAACGCAGTACGTCACTGAAGACCATCTCTGGTATAAAGATTCGTATGGAAATCCGTCTTCTCCTTATTCGGATTATATCCTGTATGATGATAAGGAACAACTGAAACCTTCCTCCATTGTATTTGATATCTATGATTTACTTGGTTTCGATGGCCAAAGAAGAAAGATAACCACAGTTAATCTGCTTAATAAAGACGTCATAAAATACAACAAAGATCTATTCAGCTATTGGCTAGACCCAAATAAGGATGGCAACTTTGATGATGGAGTGGATGGCTTTCGATTAGACCATATGATGGACGACCTAGATAATAAAGGTAGATTAACCAATCTTTTTAGAGACTTCTGGGTTCCATTGATTGATACCTTAAAGTCTGTAAATCCCAAAATCCATATTATGGCTGAACAAGCTGATTGGGGATCCTATGGAATAGATTATTTAACCCAGGCAAAAGTGGATTGGGTATTTGGATTCCGAATCCAACAGGCTATTCGCACCATGAATAAAGAGAAGATCATGGCTTTCGCTGATACTACTTTCCGCGATACGCCAGAAGGTAGAAATCAAATCATTTTTATTGAAAACCATGATATACCACGTTTTTCAAGTGTCGTAAAACAGGATATAGGAAAAGAGAAAGTTGGTGCTGCCCTAAATCTACTAATGGCTGGAGTTCCTTCCATCTATTATGGTCAGGAAATCGGAATGCTAGGCGATAGTTTTTTTGGAAAATATGGCGGCATAACGGATGCAAATGAAATTCCATATCGCGAAGCTTTCGAATGGAAAAAGGACAAGGATAGCCCAGGAATGGCTTATTGGTACAGAGATTCTGGACCATGGTGGAATACCAGCACCGTAAAAAGCAACGATGGCATATCCGTCGAGGAACAAGAAAATGACCCGAACTCTTTGCTGAGTACCTATAAGGCACTCATCAAACTGAGATCTGATTTCCCTGTCTTGATCAATGGTAAATACCAATCCTTGGCCAATACAAGCAAAAACATAGTCAGTTTTTATAGAGATAATGGCAAGGAAAAAGCCATGGTCTTCATAAACATCTCTGAACAGGAAGAAAAAATAGATCTTCCTATGGAACAAGGCAAACCTAAATTGGTATTTGGCGATAATAAAGGACAATCAACAGCAAATAATCTTCAGATTGCAGTTCCAGGATATGGAACCCAAGTGTGGATTTTGAATTGAAATCTTAATCCATAAATTTCTTTCGATAAGCCAATGGGCTCATGCCCATTTTGGCTTTGAAGGTTTTATAAAAATAGGACATATCATTAAAACCGGAAGCCATAGCAATGGAGCTAATGGGTTCATCTGTATGCAATAATTGCTGAACAGCATAATTCATTCTATACTGTACCACCATATCTACAAAGGTCTTTCGGGTTAACTTTTTAAAATATTTACAAAAAGCATTGGGTGTCAGGTTCGCTACATTGGCAACATCATCCAAACTAATATCGTTCTTAAAATTCTCGACAATATAGGCCATGATGACATTGATCCGATTAGTATCAGTCAGACTGCTATTTCCATTTTCTAAAGCACCTACATGGATGGGATGATATTTCTGTCTGGCAAGCTCATTCAACAGTTCCAGAAAATTCAGAATTCTTTCAACCCCCTGGGATTTACGTAAGCGCAAGATGTACTTCGTCAATTTTTTGGGCTGATGAAAGGAAAGACCTGCCTGACTTTCTTTAAGCAATGCATTAATATTTGAAAACTCAGGTTTTTCAAAGAATTCAGCACCCAAAAACTCATGGGTAAACTGGATTACAACAGCACTTGCCTTGGAATCCTCCTGATCCAACTTCCAGCAATGAGGTTGATTAGGACCAATAAGGACAAAGTCACCATCACTAAAATCATCTAGCCGATTTCCAATATATCGCTTGCCCTTACCATGTATGATATAGGTCAGCTCATATTCCGGATGATAATGATAGGGTGCCAAAAATGCCTCATGACCGAAGGTCCGAATCAAGAATGACTCTTGTAACCCATTTTGTAATATCTCTGGCTTTGCTTTTTGCATGATATGGACTTTTTATGCTTTAAATTACTACAAAAATCCAAAATAAGCCATATTAAGAATAAAATAACACGCTGACTAAGCTATAAAAACTAATATCTTAGTAGTACCAATTAATAAACGATATGATGAATAAAATTATCGCAGTAGCTCTTTTTCTAGCGATTTCATTGACTGCATTTGCACAAGAAGCAAAGCTTACCATTCGTGTGAATGCCCCTGCTACCACCCCAGCGCAAGATTCAATTATCCCAATTGGAAATCAAGGTATTTGGGGGTTTTGGATTTATCCTAAGAGCAATGCCCTCAAATCCCTAGGAAACAATGTTTGGGAAAGCACTTATTCTTTTCCTTTGAATAGCGACCTGGAATTTAAAATTACGCGTGGATCTTATTTTAAAGAAGCCTTATACAATGGAAATGGCCAAAGTGCCCAGCCCATAAAACTAAAGATCACAAAAGATACAACCATCGTGTTGAACCCTAGTAATTGGAATGATATTTACCAACGTAGTATTGTAGGAACTGTCCGATACCATCATAATTTTGGAAGTACGTATCTGAAAAGTATCCGAAATGTGGTTGTTTGGCTGCCACCTTCCTATCTGGAAAACACAAACAAGAAATATCCTGTACTCTATGCGCATGATGGTCAAAACCTTTTTGATCATACCAATCTAAGTGGAAGTGAATGGAGAATGGATGAAATTGCAGATAGCCTCATGCGAAAAGGTGAAATCGAAGAATTTATCATTGTCGCCATGGCAAATACAAAGGATCGCTGGATAGAATACAATGGTACTCCTGAAGGTGAAAACTATCTGAAATTTATTTTCACCGAATTGAAACCCTTTATTGACAAAACTTATCGCACAAAAACTGATCGTGCCAATACAGGGATTATTGGTTCTTCCATGGGCGGCTTAATTTCCTTTTACGCAGCCTATAACTATCCGCAAATATTTTCAAAGGCAGCATGTCTTTCAAGTGGGTTTTTCTTTGATGATGGCAATATCATGAATAGCATCAAAACCGACCTCAAACCTTTACATAACAGTATGGTTTATTTAGATTGTGGTGGAAAAGACCTTGATTACGACTTTCTACCTAGCAATCAACAGGTTAACGAATTATTGCAAAAAGATAAACAGATGAAGGTATTATACAAGGAGTTTCCTGAAGACCCTCATAATGAGGTCGCTTGGTCAAAAAGATTGGATATCCCCTTTAAATTTCTATTTCCCAAAAAATGATGATAACATGCAAAGCCGCCATAACCAATGGCAAAGGCGATTTTTTTATTGATGAGATTCAAGTGGGAGAACCTCAAGCTGATGAGGTTCTTGTAAAGATTAAAGCCGCTGGAATTTGCCATACTGATTATGACTCTCTCAATTGGAATAAGAACCTTGTTCTTGGTCATGAAGGAGCGGGAATAGTCGAAAAAATTGGTACTGATGTAAAAGATATCAAACCGGGAGATGCAGTACTTCTGAATTGGGCAATCCCATGTATGACCTGCTTCCAATGTAACCTTCATAACTATCATATCTGTGAAAAATCATCGCCAGTAACAGGTCAAGGCCATAAGACAAACTTGGGCCATGCCCATGCTGCAGGCTGTCTATGGCAGAATCAGCAAATTGAACGCTCCTTTAATATCGGGACCATTTCTGAATATTCCCTTGTTAAAGCTGCAGCAGTTACTAAAATCACTACGGATCAACTCCCATTTGAATGTGCAGCCATTATTGGTTGTGGAGTAATGACAGGTTACGGTTCTGTTGTGAATGCAGGGAAAGTTACACCAGGCAGTTCTGTTGTTGTCCTTGGAACGGGAGGTGTAGGATTAAGTGTAATACAAGGAGCCAAAATAAGCAAGGCAGAAAAGATTATTGCCATCGATATAAATCCTAAACGATTGGAAATGGCAAAACAATTTGGTGCTACCCATTGCTTATTGGCCGACCCACAGGATAAAGGATTATTACGGATAGCAGAACAGGTAAAAGCCCTTTGTGCTGGCCGTGGTGCTGATTATGCCTTTGAATGCACTGCCCGACCTGAATTGGGAGCAGCTCCATTGGCAATGGTAAGAAATGCCGGAACCGCTATTCAGGTCAGTGGAATTGAACAGGAAATTAATTTCGATATGAACTTGTTCGAATGGGACAAGCTCTATCTGAACCCCTTATATGGTAAATGTAACCCATTTGAAGACTTCAATAAAATCATTCATCATTATCAAAACAAAGAATTGCTATTAGATGAAATGATCAGTGCACGGTATGCCTTAGATGATCTTCCCAAAGCATTTGAAGATATGTTAACTGGTAAGAATGCAAAAGGGGTCATAATTTTTTAAGAAGAAAAATGGAAAATAAATTTAGGTCAATTGAACAATCAAACCCCGAATTTGGAACTAAAAACTTAAGGTTTATCACGGTCAAATCCCAGAACTTAAAAGGTCGTGGCGATATCTGTATGTATGTCCCTGAGCAATGTCCAGTGGATGTCCCTGTTGTAATTTTACTTCATGGGGTGTATGGTAGTGCATGGAGCTGGCCACTCAGTTCAGGAGTTCATGAACAAGTGGATAATGCGATTAAAGCTGGAACAATCAAACCCATGGTTTTATTGATGCCTTCTGACGGATTATGGGGGGATGGCTCTGGATATGTAAAACACAAGGAATTAAATTTCGAAAAATGGATTGTTGAAGATTGTATTCAAGCAGCTAAGCAAGTTTTGCCAGAGAACATTACAGGAAAATCAAAATTCTTTATTGCCGGATTATCCATGGGAGGCTATGGAGCCATGCGACTTGGAATCCGACATCCTGAATTATTCTCCGCTTTCTCTGGCCTATCAAGCATCACATCCATACCTGAATTTGAACATTTTGTCGAGGAAAATTTGGAAGTCTATCAAGAGGACAAAGATTTAGCTTTAATAGATAGTTTTATTGCTAATAGAAAGAATTTACAGCCTTTTAGATTTGATTGTGGAAAAGATGACATATTGATAGAATACAATAGAAAACTTCACTCACAGCTATTAGAAGCTAATATTAATCACACTTATGAGGAGTTTGAGGGAGGCCACAGTTGGGACTATTGGAAAAATAATATTTTGAAAACAATATTATTTTTTAATTTACAGCTTTGAAAAACCAATTATTAACATCTATACAGCATGCAACAAACGTCAAAAAGAATGAAGCCTAGGCTTACTCGTGCTCAAATATTTAACATGAGTTTTGGATTTTTTGGAATTCAATTTGGTTTTGCTCTTCAAACCGGCAATGCTTCACGGATCCTCCAAACATTTGGTGCTGATGTTGAGCATTTATCCTTATTCTGGTTGGTTGCTCCATTATCGGGCATGTTGATACAACCTATCATTGGTTACTTTTCAGATAAGACATGGACTCGTTTAGGAAGACGAAGACCTTTCTTCCTGGGTGGTGCATTAGTTGCTGCTGCTGCTCTTGCATTGATGCCTAATGCCTCTGTCCTCACCTTACTCCTCCCGCCATTGTTGATTGGTGCCGGAATGTTAATGATCATGGATGTTGCTTTTAATGTATCCATGGAACCTTTCCGCGCATTGGTAGCCGATAATCTTCCTAAAGAACAACATGGCTACGGATATGCCGTTCAAACCTTCCTGATTGGCGCTGGTGCTATTGTTGGTTCATTCTTACCTTATGTGCTTTCAGAATATTTTCAGGTGAGTAAAGTCGCTGAACAAGGTCATGTCCCTGATAATGTCATCTGGTCTTTCTATGCTGGTGCTATCGTTTTGGTACTTTCCCTATTATGGACCGTCATCACAACTAAGGAATATAGCAATGAGGAACTCAAATCTTTTGAAGAGTCTGACGATGAACAGGAGGTTCATAATACTAAGTTCAGTTCAATATTCAAGGATTTCAAAAACATGCCCAAGGCTATGAAACAACTTGGCTTGGTTCAGTTCTTCTCTTGGTTCGCCCTATTTTCAATGTGGGTTTTCACCACTCCTGCCATTGCACAGCATATTTATCATCTTAGTCCTTCTGACACTTCCTCAGTAGCCTATTCTGATGCTGGAAATCTTACAGGTGTGCTATTCGGTGTATACAACTTGGTAGCAACGCTTTTTGCTTTGATTTTACCAAAGTTCTATAATGCCATTGGAAAAAGAAAAACACATATGTTTGCCTTGGGAATCTCAGGAATTGGCCTAATATCTATTCTGTTTATACAAAACCCGAATTTGCTTTTTATTCCGATGATTGCAGTAGGAATTGCTTGGGCAAGTATCCTTGCAACACCATATTCGATTCTATCTGGAGTAGTGCCTCCTAAAAAAATGGGGCTTTATATGGGTTTATTTAATTTCTTTATTACTCTCCCTCAATTGGTCAACGGAGTAATTGGGTCGGTATTAGTTAAATATGTTTTTCAACATCAGGCAGTTTATTGCTTGACAATGGCGGGTGTATTTATGCTGTTGGCAGCACTGTCGGTTTTGTCGGTCAAAACTGAAAAAGCTTAACCTTTGGAAGAGTCCCGAATCACAAGGTCAGATTGCATGGTCACAAACATTTCATCATCCAATAATTCTTCGCCTGAAAGCTGCTTCAATAATGTCGATGCGGCTTTCTCCCCAATCTGAATGGCAGGTTGTCTGACAACCGATAAGCCAGGCTGTAATAATCCTGCGATTTCAAGACTTGAAAAGGCTATGATCTTAATGTCTTCCGGAATCTTAACCCCTATACGTTGGCAAACGTAATAGGTCGAAAAAGCCAAACGCTCCACAGAAGCCAAAATTCCATCTGGTTTCTGTTTCTCAATAGCGGTTTCTATAATCACATTATTTTCTTCGTAAGAGTTTGAACAATCTACGATTAATCGCTTACGTAATGGGATTTTATACTTCTTTAAAGCATCTTCATATCCCTGAAGACGGGTTTTACCAATGGAAAGATCCTTATTGATTACAAAATAGGCGATCCGCTGGCATCCACTTTGAATCAAATGTTCCGTTGCCATGAAACTACTTTGATAGTCATCCGTGACAATTTTTGGTAATTCAATATCATCGTAAATCCTATCAAACAAAACAATAGGAAGATGCTCATAATTTATGGACTCCAAATAACTATGGTCAGTTGATTCTCCAGAGGCAGACATAATAACTCCGTCTACCCTTCCGCTCGCCAAACTGCGAATAAATTCTCGCTCCTTCGTAATATCATCATCAGTCACAAAAATCAGAATGTGATAGCCTTGTTCCTTCGCCACTCGCTCCGCACCTTGAATAATCTGGGTAAAGTAGTTATTGGCCAACTCCGGAAGTACAACCGCAATAGTTTTACTCTTTTGTTCCTTTAGATTGCTAGCATAATAATTCGGCTGATAGTTGAGTTCTTTGGCTAACTTCAGAATCCGTTCTTTAGTTTTCGGATTGATATCACTGCTATCCCGAAATGCTCGAGATACCGTTGATTTTGAAATATTAAGCTCCTTTGCAATTTGGATAATATCAACTTTTGCCATATCAGCGTCTATAATTTTTTTGTTCTATTTCAGCCAAGAAATACTCCTTTTGCAGAGCTTAAACAATTATAATTTCTGTCACTAATATAACAATTTTGTTATTATTCAATTAAGAGAATCTATCTTACTCCAAACTCGTACGCAACACCAATTGAGGACACTCGATTTAAATATTTTGCTTCACTAGAATTAGAAATATTTATAAATCCTGCTGAACTTGAAATAGAAAATACAAACCCTTTTATATGACGATAGCCAAATACAGCTGTCAATCCAGCATCCCAAGGATTCAACTGTTCCATTCCATCACCCCATTGCAAATGAATCGCCTCTCTTCCCGAAGTTACTCTCGCATCAACCCCATAAGCAGCATAAGGTCCTCCGCCAAAAAAGAAATCCCCAGTCCCAACAGGCACCCTGCCCAAGAAGTTGACCGGAACTTGTAAGTATAAAAACCTATCCGTTAATTTCTGACCATCTATTTCTGATCGACCTCCTTTTCCTTCCAATGAAATTCCCGGCTGAATTGAAAAACCAGGTGAAATACGTGCATCATAATAGGCTGATACATGAAAGGTAGGAGCAATTTTTGTCTTCGCAGATTGGTTATCAATCCGAATGAATTGACTCGCCAAATTTAATCCGGCTTTAATACCAAAGGTATCTTGTGAATATGACATGCTGGCACCAGCAATAACAAAGAGAAAACTGAAAAAGAATTTCTTCATCTTAAATTCGTTAATAATATTGGTTGGTTATTTAATTCAAATGTTGGATAAAGCTAAGGATTTTACAGATTTCTTTTCAGTAAAAATTAATAAATTATTTCAAGTTAAATCCTTAATCTTTATTCTGAATTTTAATAAATCTAAGAGACAAAGTAGCAATAAGCAATAAAACTGCAACAACTTGAAAAGTTATTGCAAGACTTACATTCGCATCTTTCAATGCGCCACCTACATAGACCATTATTCCTCCAACAATTGTACTCAGGAAGTTTAGAAATCCATATCCTGTTGCAATGTATTTAGGATTGATTACTTGACGCAGCAAAGGCATCAGATTTGCATCATTGAAACCTCTTGCTAAGCCAAAAATTATCATTCCGCAAATAGCTAAACCAAAAACCGTGGTTGAAGATAACAGAAACAAAAATGGGGTTCCAATACAAAAACCAAGTAAAATAACATTCATCCTTCCCTTTGGATTCTTTTGCACCCACTTATCTGCTAAGATCCCTCCAATTATTACACCAATGAATGACCCAACTTGCATATATCCAGTGGCTGAAATCCCCGCACTTCCTAACCCAAGATGAAATTGCTCCTTTATGAAAGTAGGTAACCAACCATTAATTAACCAGTTTGCCATTCCTAGAACCGAAAAGAATATTAAAATAATATAATATGAGGGAATTTTAAACAATGATCCTAAAGCTTCTTTCAAACTAAATGAATCCTTGATATCCTCCTGTACAAACCGTTCTTCTTTCTTTTTATCCTTCAATAAAAACAGAAGCAAGAATGAATACAGAACCCCAAAAGCACCAAAGACATGAAACCCATATCTCCAACCCCATAATTCAGCAATATATCCTCCTAACCCTCCTAAAGCTAAACCTGTATATAATCCGCACATATGAAGACCAGTCGCAAGAGAACGTGTTCTTCCAGAATGGTAATCAGTAATTAATGCTAATGCAGCTGGAATATAACATGCCTCACTAACTCCCATAAGTACCCGAGTAAAGAGCATTTCTGAAAATGATTGTGTGTATCCGGTCCAAAGAGTTACTGCTGACCAGACACCAACTGAAAAAATTATGACCATCCTTCGCGAATACTTATCCGCTAAATAGCCCCCAAATGGACTCACCAAACCGTAAGACCATAGAAATACTGACGTTAATAACCCAAACTGAGCATCATTAATATCAAAATCCGCAACTATTGGATCTCGCATAGAGGTGATCAATAACCTATCAAAGTAATTTAAGAAAGCAACTACCCACAATAAGGCAACCACCAACCATGGATAAAATGATTTGTTCAATTGGTTTTTCATAATTTATTTTGATTTATTTCTTAAACTTTAGCACCTGATTGGTTCTAACAGCTGGCTGAGCTTCTCCTCCTGGAATAATAACACTATTATTCCAATGAATAGCTGTAGCAGTAACGGGTGCAATTATCTCTTTTATTTCTCCTCTTTCTGTTTTTATTTGAGAAGGAATTTCACATGTAATTTCCCAAGAATTTTTATCGGCTGTATAGGTATATACTTTTCTCGAAAATCCAGGATGATTTTCTCTTAAATCGGAATCAATCAATTCTCCACTATCACCGGAGAGAAATATAAATTGGTTTTTTTGAAGTTCAACTCCAGGGTTTGAGACAGCAGTTATAGCTACTGGACAACTTTCAATCCCAACCCACTTACTCCCATTGAACATGAAACCATCTTTTAAATATGTTCTCTTCCCATCGTTCAATGAAGCTCCAGAAAATACATATAAACCTAATTCATTTGCAGCAGAAGCAGAAAGTATCCTACCATTACCCGGAATCGGAGGCAACTCAACCCAACCTGATTCAAGATCTTCAAAATCAAGTTTAAAAACTCGATTTAAGGCAGTTTTTGAATCAACATTTTCTTGTCCACCTACCACATACCAATAACTCCCGTATTGAGAAAAGGAACAGTTAGCAAGGGTAATCGGCAGATTTGGCAATTCAATAAATTTAATTCTCTGATTATCAATTGAAATCTCAAGAACCTTATTGAAGTGCTCCTGCTGATTACTTCCTCCAGCTATATAGAATTTACCATTAAAGCTTGCTGAAGCTCCATATCCAACTTTATAGGGAAGTTTTCCTATTTCCACCCATCTAGATTTTTCATTTTCAAGGTAAAACAGCTTATCTGTCCAGATTTTTACACCCGAATCCCAAGGTGGGATACCGTCTTGGAATTGTGCTCCTCCTGCGCTAACGATTCCTTTACCTAATTTCCCGGCAAAAGACCCTGCAAACCCTAATTTATCCGGAATAGTATCTAATAATTCCAAATGATTTTCCTGGCCTTTGCTTGTTAAACCAATCATCATAAGTGAAAAAATGATTAAGCTTTTCCAGAGTTTCTGCATGATTCCAATGTTTTAAAGAAACCAATATCCTCTAAATCCTTTTTCAATCCATCATATTCTTCATTTGACAAAGTTTGCAATGGCAGTCTCGAAGGTCCCATTTCAAATCCCAACATTTGCATAATTGCCCTTTGGGAAGGAATTGGTCCATATTTAATAATTAACTTAATCATTTTGACCGCTTCATATTGAAATTGTTGTGCTAATTCAATCTGGCCAGATGAAAACAGGTCTATGACTTTCAAGTAAATCGGTGCAGCATAATTATAAGTACTTCCGATAGCTCCATTAGCCCCAACTGATAATGCAGGTAGCAATAACTCATCAAAACCAAATAACATATCGAAATCATCACCACAAATTTGAACTCCATCTTGATATTCGTGAATGGCAGAAGATGTAAATTTTATGCCGGCAAAATTATTTGCCAACTTTGAAAAGTTTGGAATAAAATTTTCAAGATTGATGTTGACACCCGTAATATGTGGTATATGATAGTAATAGAATGGTAATTTAGGAGCAGCATTTGCTATCTCCGCCAAACTATTCATTAACACTGTTTCATTGGCGGGCTTAAAATAAAATGCACAAACTGAAGAGAAACCATCAGCATTTATTTCTTGTGCATGACTGGCCAAATGCTTAGCCTCTTCAATCGAGCTATGTCCAACATGGACAATAATTTTAACCCTCCCCTGAGCTGCTCGCACAAATTCTGATGCAATTTTTTTTCGCTCTGCAATAGTGAGGCTCAAACCTTCTCCATTGGTGCCACAAACAAAAATCCCTGAAATCCCAATATCAATTAAATGTTCAACTATCTTTGGAATGTATTCATAATTAACTTCTCTCGTGGGATAATATGCTGTAAAAGCCGCGGCTAATAGTCCTTTAACTTTGTAGGTAGATTGAAATCTCATTTTGTTATTTATTTATATTGGCAAGAGCATCTAAATGTGGTCTTAAATGTTCTTCCATTCCCTTTTTAAATTCGTCAATATTGCCTTTTCGGATCAGTTCAACCAAATCTGCGTGACTAACTTTAGGTGTTACTACCCGCTTCTCCGTCTTTAGCACAAAATCAAATAAAGGCATGAGCATAGATTGAAATCGCTTTAAGGTTTGATTTCCTGTAATTTCATATAACTTCCCATGGAAGGCTATCTCATTTTTTATTCGAAATGAGGGATTGGTGGAATCATCGTTTTTAACAATCTTATCTAATTCCTCCAAATGTTTTTCCTCTATTCGCATAAAAAGCAAATCCGCCATCCCCAATTCTAAAACAAGTCTAAGTTCAAAAATGTCATGTAGCGTATTTTTATCTACGAGCTGGGGCTGCAAAACTTTCTCTAAGCTTCCCAATACATCGGGATGCGTAAGAACCATTCCTCTTTTCTTTTTGGAAGTTATTATTCCAAGCATTCTCAATCGACTTAAGGCTTCCCTAAGAATATTTCTACTTACCCCTAAAGCCTCTGCAATCTCCATTTCTGTTGGCAGACTATCTCCAGCCTTGAGTTTTTTCTCCTGAAGGAAATCTCTCAGTTTAAGCTCTACTAAATCTGTTAAAGATGTAGCTTCAATAGGCTTAAAGCCCATGCTTGTTTCTTTTGTGCTCATTTATTTCAATTAGTGCAATAATTTCTATTTAATCTTTTATTACCTCACCTATAGGAATCCTCTGAAAAACCATGTCTGATTGACTGCCTTCATACAAAATCCCAATGCTTTTGTCATCAACCGAAGTAATACAAGAATATCCTCTGCCGCTCCATTCATCTAGCAAAATGTGTTTTTCATTAGGCCAAGTTTTACCATAATCAAAACTTGTTTGCAAAGTAATATGGTCTCTATTTGCAATAGAATGTGGATTACAAAAGAATAAAATTTCCTTTGTTGTGCCACTATTTTTAAATTGATGCTTATGTAAACTAGCCATACAAGTAGGCTCAATTAAGGCATTAAGTGAGGTCGGATGTGTTTTCCAGGTTTTTCCAAAGTCGGTTGTAGTAGCAACTGCCCTTCCATTATTTGGTATTGCAGTCCCTCTATTCCGATTCGCTCGCATATTTAACATTAAAACACCAGGTTCTAATTCTACTACAGCACATTCCGTGGTTCCCTTTTCTATTAACACTGCTTCGGAAGAACTATGCCATGTTTTTCCAGCATCCTTACTATAGGTGATATTTGAAAATGGATTACCATTTTTATCTCTACCTTGGGTAGGAAACACTAAGGTTCCATCAGCCATAGTTATTCCTTGACCTGGTGCAGGTGCCCAAAGCCACCATTCTTCCTTTTTCCCTTGCTTAGTAATGTTCACAGGCTCCGACCATGTTTTGCCATCATCAGTACTCTTGGTAATTAAAAATTGGGCAGTCTGTTTAACATCGAATCCAGGTTGAGAACCTTTTGTAAGCCATTGATGATTCCAGGTCTTACTGGTGTCCGTTAAACCTTCAACCCACTCTCCTTCTTTATTTTTGACACCATACATCCATAATCCTGCAATATAAATATCTCCAGAATTTTGATCTACCAAAATACAAGCATCTGATACTCCATTAAACTTTTCAGGTAAACTACCCCAAGTTTTCATATCTAATGCTATTTGAATTGGTTCCCAAGTTTGACCTTTATCAAAACTACGTTGGACAGCTATATCCATGTGCCCTTGCAAATCCCGTGAACTCTCATATCTTGCATCGTAAATCGCTAACAACGTACCTTTCTTGGATGTTGCTAAACCAGGAATTCTAGAGGTATGAACCCCATCTTGCATATGGTTGCGAACTGAAAATGCAGGTCTAAAAACTTTTTTTTCTTTATAATTTCCAGCAATTCTATTTTTATTGGTAGAAATTGAATTAACCTGAAATACTATTTTATTTAACAAATCAACATCCTGTCTTAAACCTAGGCTAATCCAAAAATATTGTTTGCCCTCCATTTGGATTTTATAATTTAATGGAATAATAATTTTGGAACTAGTAGGCTCAATACTAACAATTTGGTCTAATTTATTTAAGTTTGGTTTAATCGAAGAGTCCATCTTAGATGTATACAAACTGATAGTTGTTAAATCATTGAAGTTTGTACTCCCTTCCAATGAAATTGATAGTTTCCCAATTTCTTTTCCAACATCCTCCTTCTTTGCTTCAAGAGTAATTCTAGCAATCGGATTATTGTTCTTTCCTAATAAAAGTGGAAGTTGATAATACCGTATTTCAATATCTGATGCATGTACAAATACAGAACTACAAACAAATAATAATAAAATAAAAATGCCTAACCTTTTCATAATGTTTCTATTAATTGTAACCTTCTGTTTGTTTAATATTTGGATTAGTATTTATCGAACTATCATGCACTGGCCATAGAAGTACGTTAGGTTTATCCTTTTGCGATTTCAAAGATTCTACCTCAGTAAAGACAACACCCATACGAATAAAATCCCACCATAATTTACCTTCCGCTACAAACTCACGTTTTCTTTCCAAAAGTATAGCCTGATCAATTTGTAATTTACCTAATCCAACGTATTTATTTTCAATACCATACGCTCTTCTTGCTATTAGATTCAGGTTTTGCAGTGCCAATGTAGGATTATTTAATGCATTTTCTATTTCTGCACTCAATAATAATGCGTCAGCGTAACGGTAAATGACTAAATCAGAATCAAAAATCCTTGTTCCATTTTCCCATGTTCCAGAATACTTATTAATCCATTGAAATGTTGACTGTTTTCCAACATCAAAATACGTTTCATAACTAACTTTCGTCCGTTGATCAGTAGGTTCTACAGCTAGAAATTCTTTGTATTCATTGGTAAGGAAAACCCATTGCTGATGTGATCCAACCTTAATCGGATTTTCTATAACGGATGCTGAAACATATTGAAGTGGAACCAAATAATCACTTGGATATCCACCCGTTGCTTCATCCATTACCATTCTCCAACAAAAGATAATTTCAGGATTTAATTCTGTTTTGAAAACATTTGCAAAATTGGGCAACAATGAAAATTTACCACTACTGATAACCTTATCTACCGCAACTTTCGCTTTGTTCAAAGCGTCCTGCCCAGCGTTGTTTACTTTAGCTATCCATAGATAATAGTCTGCCTTCAGAATTTGTACTGCTGATTTTGTTGCTATTTGGGCTTTATTATTTCCTTCTGGAATCAATTCTTCTGCAAGAATTAAATCTTTCTCCACTTGACTAAATACTTCTAGCTTCGGACTTCTTGTTGGATATAAATCTTCTTGAGTACTTGATTCAAATCCACTCAACACAATAGGTGCGTCTCCCCAAATTCGAGCAATCCAATAATAACAAAATGCTCGGATATAATGAGCTTGTCCAAGGACATTGTTTTTTTCTTCATCAGAGGTAAATGCAATTTCAGGAACATATTTTAATATTAGATTACAATCATTAATCGTTGTATATAAATCCTTCCAGTTTGCTTGAGCATGTGTACTGTTAATTTGATTTGAGAAAGCATTGCTATATCCAGCACTGGTCTCTAAACCTTTACCCCATAGACCAGTTCGGTATTCTCCCCAAAATATATAAGCTGTTGAAAAGGTAGAACGCATCCTAACATAAGCACCATAAATTGCTGCTTTTGCATCACTTTCGTCTTTCCACATTGAATTTGCTGTAATAGCACTTTCCAAATCCACTTCTAATTTATCTGAACAACTAGGCATTAATAAACTTGTTGTTAGAAATAATATGCTGTAAAAAAATCTTGTTTTCATAATCAATCAATTAAAGGGTTAGTTTAATCCCAAGAGAATATCTGCGAATCGCTGGGTAGTTAAAATAGGAACCGCTATAAGTTGAATTTGTACCCACCTCTGGCGAAATTCCTTTACCAGCACCTTCCCAGAAATACATTAAGTTTTGACCCGACAAAGCTATTTGGAGATTTGATGCCCCAATTTTCTTAATCAAATTATCTGGTAGGTTATAAAGGAATGTGACCTCTCTTATTGCTAAGTAATCTCCCTTATAGTTAAATGCTGATGAAGTCCTTGAAAAGTTTGAATTTCCAACATCAGGATCATTTGCAAAGAATCTAGCATACTGAGCATTATCTCCCGGCTGTTTCCATGTGTTTTTCACATCATTAACCAAAGTATAATTATCTGCAAATGTGTTCATGAAATAGCGCATATAGGCATTGTGGTTTATACTATGACCAAGTGCCCAATCAACGAATACGTTTAAACTAAAAGATTTATAAGTAAAGGTATTCTGAAGCCCTCCCGTACTATGTGGAACAGTCACCCCAAGTTCAAATTGATCCTTACTGGTTATTACTCCATCGCCATCTCGATCTACCCATTCATAATCTCCGGGCATTTTTCTACCTTTTATACTTTTACCATCTTCTGGATCCCACCCTCTAGCTGATTCATCATATCGCGCATTGGCTGCCTCTTCTTTCGTTTGAATGATATGATCAACTTGATAACCATAATATCTGTATAGAGATTCTCCTTCAGCCGTCCCACCAAATGCCGATCCATCTGCCAATTGAATTCCTCCAATTCTGTTATTTTCACGACCATTGGTTGGTAACTTAAGAACTTTATTTTTAACAAAACTCCAAGTTAATTTAGAGTCCCAACTAAAATTCTCTCTTTTAATATTTTGGGAACCAATCTCAAAATCAAAACCATGAAACTTCACCTTGCCTACATTCGTTTGCACTGTAGAATACCCAGATGTATTGGGTAAATCCATACTGAACAATAAGTTATCTGTTATTTTATTAAAGTAATCAACTTGGAAACTTAACCTGTTATTCCATACAGTAAAATCAATTCCTGCATCGAATTGGGTAGAGGTTTCCCATGTTAAATCTCGGTTTGGCATAATGGAAGGCATTATTCCAGCATTACCATCATAACGATTATCAGCGACATACCTTCCTAAGGCATCATACAGACCAATGGAATTATTCCCTGTTTGACCAAAACTACTTCTTAATTTCATGTAATTTATGGCATTTTGGTTCTTGAAAAAATCCTCCTCAGACACAATCCATCCAGCTGATACACCCGGAAAAAACCCCCATCTATTTTGTTTAGCAAATAAAGACGAACCATCATAACGAAATGTACCCATCAATAAATACCGCTGCTTATAACTGTAGTTTGCACGGCCAAAATAACCTATCAGAACCTGTCTCCATTTATCACTATCCGCATCAGTTTTATTCGGACCTGCAGATAATGAAGGTACTTTATCTGAACTAGCTCCATTTACTGCAGCCGAAAAATTGGAATTATCCGTTTGTTGGTAGGAATAACCAACCATAGCTGACAAATCATGATTTTGAGCAAAGTTTTTGGAGTAATTTAATAATCCATCAAATTTCAACCGATCTAATTGCCCATTGCTTTGTCTTGTTGTTCTTAAACCACTAAATTCATGGGCTTTTTCAAAATAACTATAGTTGTTGGTATGTGAAAAGTTAGAAACCACAACTTGGGCTTTTAACGATTCCAATACCTGATAATCTAGCCCCCCAGACAGGGAAAACCTTTTATCTTTATTACCAATATCTCTTGTAGCATCCCACCACACTGGATTTGGCGAGCTAGCATTATATCCCGGAGTAGGCTTTCCATTATCATAATATATTTTTTGTGTTGGTGGTGTTGCTAAGCCTCTCGCGATAACATTCATTTGATTTTCAAATGCCGATGACAGAGTATTTGAGTAATCAAACATGGTGTTAAAAGTCAATTTTTTATTGATACTGACATCGACTTTCCCTCGTGCTGTAAAACGGTCAAAATTTGTTCCTAATGCAACACCATCATCTTTGGTATAACCTGTACTTCCTGCATATCGGACAGTCTGATTTCCGCCATCTAAACCAATGTAATAGTTTTGCCAATTGGTATTTCTAAACAATAAGGATTGAAAATCATTATCTTGAAAAATTATGGTTTTACTGGGGTCCAATGGATCAACCATACTCTGATAACCTGCAGGAATACTTTCTCCATCTTTTAAATATCGTGTTGAATAAATGGAAGTAAGATCATTTCCAGAACTTGCTGAATAACCTGAATTAAAATTATAATTTTTATTTGGGCTTAATGCAACAGCAGGTCTTACCGTTGATATATAATCTCTTGAATTCATGAAATCTATCAATGACTCAGGTGTCTGATATGCATAATTCGCATCAAAAGTAATTCTAGCTGAACCGGAATCTTTTCCCTTCTTTGTGGTAATTAAAACAACCCCATTGGAAGCTCTGGATCCATAAATTGCTGTTGAAGCAGCATCTTTTAATACTTCAATTGATTCAACATCATTTGGATTAATTCCTGAAAATGCACGTTCAACACCGTCTACTAACACTAATGGATCATTAGTTTTATTGATAGACGACCCTCCACGGATTCTAAAAACCGCATCTGCTCCAGGAGTATTATTAGATTGATAAATTCGAGCTCCAGCAACTTTACCTCGAAGACCTTCTCCAATTGTGCTGATTGGTATATTCTCTAGGACTTTCCCATCTACTTTGGATATAGCTGTTGTTAGTGTTCTCCTGCTTTGGGTTCCATATCCAACAACTACAATCTCATCTATATTAGTATCTGAAGGCTTTAATTGAATCGTTAAATTATTTTGACCAGCGGAAACTTGCTGCTCAAGAGTTTCATATCCTACACTGCTAAAAATTAATGTGCTCGGAAATGAATTAATTTCAATTTCAAACAGCCCTAAATCATTGGAGGTAACTTGTGTTTGGCTACCTTTTATCCCAATCGTCACTCCCATCAATGCTTGATCCTTATCATCCAAAATTTTCCCAGTTATTTTTGATTGAGAATAAGATGGATAACCAGTAAGAAGCAAAAGAAGGCAGCTTAAGCAACTGATTAACATGGTTTTCATAATAATTGAGTTTATATTGATTAGTATTTATGTACTACATAAAGACAAATATAAAACTTTTATATTATCTACCAATTAATTTTATACTTTTTTCTCAAAACTTAGAAGAAGCCAGCAATTTACCTTTAGAGAACTAATTTTACTTTAAACCAATAAAAACCCTACTCAAGTTCCCAATTTTACCGGACTTTCGCCGGACCTTCTTCGGACATCAGTCGGATTTTGTTCGAAAATTTTCTGACAAGGTCCGGAGGAAATCAGACGAAGATGCGGTGTTGGGTAAAATTTGGGCTTAAGTAATTGCGAATGACTATAGTATTGGAAGGCTATTTTAAATAAAGTCAAAACTCGAATAATATCTTTTAAATGCCAATGGATTTAAAATCTTGGAATACTATTATTCTAGACAATAAGAACTACATTTACTTCAGGAATCTTAATAGGTAGACATGGAGGAAAAGAACTATCCCATTCGAATAATTGCAGATAAACTTCAATTGGAGGAAGTGTTAAAACAGCAATCCGAAAAGGAGCAATTCGAAAAGCTAGCGAATTACCTAGACTATTTGGTTTCTCATGATTTCAATAAGCTGATTAGTATCCTCTATAGAATTGATGTTTCCGAAGATAAGGCTAGAAGGTCATTGGCAGAGGAGGCTGGAATTAGATCAGCAGGACATACTTTAGCTAGGTTATTGTTAGAAAGAGAAGCCGAAAAAATCAAGTTTAGAAAGATGTATAAGAAGGATTGATTTATCTTACACTCTATTCAATTTATAAGGGAAAACTTTTCCAGAAGCCCATTGAGCCACATATAGATTTTCATCATCATCTACGCATACATCATGAGGGTGGACAAAGATTTTATCCATTTGTTGCATTGTTCCTAGAGTGCCATTGGTATAGATAGGTTCGGTACCACCTACATTACTGATTACCTTATTCTTTTTATCGAGAATGGTAACAAATCCTGAGCCGGCAAGATCCATATTTGGAGATCGGAGGACGGCTGCATAGATATGTTTTCCATGGATAACAGGCCTACATACACAAGCTCCAGGAAGTTGGATAATATCAAGCAGTCTTCCTGAGGTATCGAATCGCTTAAAGCAATTTCTGGTCCTGTCTGTAACCAGTAAGGTCTTTTTCTTGTCGCGGGTATCGAAGGTTATGCCATGGGCATTATCTAAATGCGGATCTCCTTCACCTCTTCCACCAAAATGTGCAATGAGTTTACCTTGTTGATCATACTTCAGGATATGCTGCGCACCATAGCCATCAGCAATATAGATATCACCATTTTCATCAACGGCGGTTTCCGTTGGAACGAATTCTTCTTTTTTATTGTAGAGTCCGACGCCTAAAGGAGCGTCAATAGTCAATAGTACCTCACCTGAAAGTGTCGTTTTATAGACCTGATGTTTATCCGTATCGGTGATATATAGGAATTCAGTTCCATTTTCATTATGCAAGGTAAGACCATGTCCACCCGGGAAATCATGGCCCCAGCTATCCAAGATTTTACCATCTTTATTTAAAATAATAATATTGTTTTTCACCTCATTGGTCAGCAATATCAATCTTCCCTTTTTATCTTGAACCATCTCATGGCAATCATTTACCGTTAAACTTGGGGAATGCTTCGTAGCCCAGGAAGTATCCAAACTATATTTCATGTTGTTATGTCCATAAACCGTTTGCTTGGGTCTGGCAAATAGATCCTTCATGATCAATAAGCTTCCTGTTAATAGCGTTGATTTTTGTATAAATGATTTTCTATTCATAGTCTGATGGTTGTAGGGTAATTTTATTTTAAAATAATCTCGTCGACAAAAAGCCAAGGTGGGTTGCCTTCACCTGGGAATCCTTGCGGGATTTTAGAATAATGCTTTGTTTTCAATCGAATAAAGCTAAATTTTTGACTAGGGACATGGCAGGCAATAATTCGTTTATACCTCGATTTACCAACCTCATCAAGATCCAGTTTCACCTTATTGACTAGTTTCATATTGAGAGAATCTGTTCCTGCCCAGATTTCAATAAATTCAGGGGGATAGATATGTTCATTGTATGATTGTTTGATACTTAAGGCAAGCGTATCCAGTTGAACAGGTTGATCAAAAAACATGTTGGTAGAGAGGTCATTCCCTTGAAAGCCCAACCATTTTCCATCAGCATTATTCGAACCCCCACTTTCCAGATCAAAGAAGCTTTGTTCCTTTCTTCCCTTATATTGTGGATTAGGTTGATAGTCCAAAGTCACTTTCTTCGGGGTATAGATGGTAGCGAAATAATTCTGTCGAACTTCATTACTAGGTAACCATCCTTCTTTGCTTGCTTTTACTCGTAGGGTAGCATTCTTATTAACTTTAAAAGGTGCTTTATAGGTTAAAGCGGTTGAGGTGCCCGGATTCGTGCCGTCCAAGGTGTAGCGGAATTGTACCCCCTTGATAGGATGGGTAATCGCTACGTCAATTTCCTTTTGGAAAAAGCTTCTACCAGGGTCTATTTTTGGAGGGGTGAGAGCCAACTTTTGTGAATCGTCCGTCTTAAATCCATGATCAATTTTAATGCTTGGAAATTCCTTTTGAAGAGCCTCGATTTCAGCAGGCTTTAATGCTGTATTCCAAACAAAAACCTTTCGAACCTTAGGCATCTTCAGCAATTTCGACAAACCGTCCTTAGTGATTTGAGTACCAATCAAACTTATACTTTTTAGATTTGGGAGATCATTCAACTGCGTTAATTCCTCATTCGTGATCTTACTATTATTTAAGTTCAGAATTCTAAGGTTTTTAAATTTTTTAAGGGTCTGAATATCTTCTTTCCTAATAGGCATGGAACTTAAATTGACTGATACAATCTGCTCTGCAATAGGTTGAAGTTCTTCCAGGGATTTATCAGTAAAGAAGTCTTTACCGTAAAAATTAACGTCCAATGCTGGTGAGCCTGCATCCAGAGGAGTAATTATACGATATGCCGTGTTTAATTTTTTAATTTCCGATTCATCTGCGCTAGCGAAATCATAAGTTTCGGCGCCAATAAAACCATAAATGGACTTCACAGATTGGTATAATGTATCCTGAACAGCAAATGAGGACAATGGTACATCAAACTTACCACCACTCTGAATCCAAGATTTCAGTAAGGCCACTTCATCAATACTCAATTGAGGTTTACCTTTAGGTGGCATTTTATGCTCATGTTCAATATCCAGCATAATTCGTTCAATCATTAAACTGGTCAAGGCATTTCCAGCAGTAAATACCTTTCCGTTTTCACCACCTTTTAAAATGGAAGAACTATCCGTTAAGATCAAACCACCTTTAGCTTTATCGGAATTATGACAACTTGCACACTTTGCCTTGAGGATAGGTAAAACCGCATCTTCGAAAACCAAAGTATTTTCAGGATCCAACTCCTTGGATTCCTTCTGCATGACTGGTGCCATAATAAAATCCTCACCATGGGTTAATGAAGCCCCAAAATGCCCAACCAGAAGAAGCAGAATAATTGAAATATTAAGTCCTATAGCAAACAGATTCTTAAATTTTTTGGCAGGATTAAACCGTATATAAGCCATTAATCCTAGTGTCAACAACGATAATCCCACTCCAGTATACTTATGCAGTTCGTAGGTAGTACCTTCGAATCCTCCTTCCTTTGAAAGTAGGAGCCCCATTATGACCGTTATTGAAGTAAGAAGGGAACTAATAAATAATAGGGAATTAATAACGGATTGTAATGTAGGAACATCCTTTTCCAATCTATTCCTAAATAGGAATAAGATCCAAGAAATAATCAGCAGAACTATTGGGAAATGCAATAATAATGGGTGCATTCTACCGACTACTTGTAAATAAGCTGGGATCTGTATACTACCTTCAAATAAGAGGAAGAATATGATAAAGCTATTTAGCCCGATCAATATATTGAAATGAAAATTCTTGATGGTCATTTAGCGATCCTCTTTATGCTAATATATCTTTAACAACATTTCCCGCTACATCTGTTAAGCGATATCTTCTACCCAGGTGTTTAAAAGTTAGCTTTTCATGATCTAAGCCAAGGGTATGAAGAATGGTTGCATGAAAGTCATGTACATGGACAGGGTTCTTAACAATATTATAACCCAATTCATCGGTTTCACCATATACCATTCCGGGCTTAATACCACCACCTGCCATCCAGATGCTAAAACAACGAGGGTGATGATCACGACCATAATTATCGACGGTCAATCCACCTTGACAATAATTAGTTCTTCCGAATTCACCGCCCCAAATTACCAGCGTTTCATCGAGCAATCCTCTTTGTTTAAGATCGGAGATTAGCGCTGCGGAAGCTTGATCCACATCTTTAGCTTGTAATGCCATTTCATTGGGTAATCCGCCATGTTGGTCCCAACCTTGATGGTACAGTTGCACAAAGCGAACTCCATTTTCAGAAAGCTTCCGTGCCAACAAACAATTTGCGGCATAGGAACCAGGGACAAGACATTCTGGGCCATACATTTTGATGATATGATCAGGTTCCTTGGACAGGTCAGTAACTTCAGGAACCGAAGTTTGCATGCGATAAGCCATTTCATATTGTTGAACCTTGGCTGTAATTTCGGGATCTTTGAAGGTTTCGAATTGCATGCTATTTAATTCGGCAAGCTTATCAAGTAATTTCCGGCGGCTGACTTTATCAGTACCGTCTGGATTATTCAAATAGAGAACTGGATCTGGTCCACCCATAAATTGAACCCCTTGATGCACTGAATCTAGGAAGCCATTGGTCCATAACTTAGAATATACCCCTTGCCCATTCCCTCTGCCTTTGGATACCAAAACACAGAATCCAGGGAGGTTTTGATTTTCACTACCAAGTCCATAGCTCAACCAAGCACCCATGCTCGCACGGCTTCCTTGTTGGGATCCGGTTTGAAAAAAGGTGATGGCAGGGTCATGATTAATAGCATCCGTATGCATGGATTTGATAATACAAAGGTCGTCTACAACCTTTGCCATATGTGGGAATAAACTACTTACCCATGCTCTACTTTGTCCGTATTGGGCAAAATCGAAATAAGAGCCCACCAAAGGGAAATTAGCTTGACCTGCGGTCATTCCGGTCAGACGTTGCCCACCGCGGATAGATTCCGGGAGATCCTGGCCTAACATTTCTCTTAATTTAGGTTTATGGTCAAAGGACTCCAGCTGGGATACACCTCCGGATTGAAACAGATAAATCACCCGTTTCGCTTTTGGTGCGAAATGAGGCAAAGCCCTTTCAAAAGCTTCCTGACTTCCCGGTTTACCAGAAAACAAATCAGGAATCAATAAAGAACCCAAAGCGATACTTCCAATTCCAATACTCAAACTTGATAAAAATTGTCTCCGATTCTGAAACAACTGCGCTTCTTTAACTTCTTTATCTAAGTTGTTATCTACCTTCTTTTTCATGTTAATCAGCAAAAAATTAATCTTAAAAGTCTATTCTTATCCTTTATTGAGGGTTTCCTCCAGATTGTAGATGGCATGTACCACTGACATTAATGCCGCTAGTTTTTCTTGAGGAATGGATTTATCCGTCGGTGCTTCACCGACTTTTAAAAAGGCGGCTGCATCTTCTTTTTTCTTCGTAAAACGGGTTAGTTCATCCTGGTAATAATCTGCCAATAACTTCAATTCTTTTTCTGAAGCATTTCTACAAAGCACCCTTTTAAATACTTTATTGATATAATCAGTTTGTTTTAGATTTGGAGCTTCCTGCAAAAGTTTTGTAGAGTAAATCCGGGATGCTTCCAATATCGCGGGGTCATTCAACATGACCAAGGCTTGCAAAGGAGTATTTGTTCTTTGTCGTTGCACTTCACAAGCATCTCGATTGCTGGAATCAAAAATCAACATATTTGGAGGTGGTAGAGTCAGCTTAAAGAAGACATACAAACCTCTTCTATAGAGATCATCGCCATGGTCTTGTACATATTGCGCGAGTGTTCCACGCCCAGAACTACTTACCTCCCAAATACCATCGGGTTGATAAGGCTTAATGCTTGGTCCACCAATGTCCCGGTTCAACAAACCACTGGTTGCCAAGACCTGGTCACGTATCATTTGTGCTGGTAATCTAAGGCGTTTTGTTCTTGCCAGATAAATATTCTCTGGATCCTTTTCGAGGTGTTTAGTATTAATTTCTGAGGATTGCCTATAGGTAGCAGTACTCACCAGTTGTTTCAATAGGCGTTTGATATTCCAGCCATTTTGCTGAAAATCAACTGCCAACCAATCCAACAATTCAGGGTGGCTTGGCAAATCCCCTTGATTACCAAAATCTGCAACCGAAGCCACCAATCCACGGCCAAATACCATTGCCCACATTTGATTCACAAAGACCCTTGCGGTCAATGGGTTTTTATTGCTAAAAGTCCATTGAGCGAGTCCTAGTCGATTGGATGCATATTTCGTACTATCAAAAGGCAATACCGACTCAGGCGTTTGCGGATATACCCGCACTGTCGGAGCATCATAGACTCCACGATCCAAAATAAAGGTCGGTCGAATACTATCCCGCTCTCCCATTACTGAAACGCTGACATCGGCATTATCAGCCGTATTATTAATAAAGTTCAAGATGCCTTGACGATCTTCGGCCGTAATGGTTAGTCGCGGGGTCTTGGAAGGTCCAGAATTTACCAATCCTTCAAGTCCCTTTTCCAAGGAGTTATTAAAAAATGCATACATCCCATAATAATTCTTCTGGGTAAAGGGGTCATATTTATGGTCATGACATTGCGCACATTCCATGGTAATCCCCAAAATACCTTTTGCATAGGTGTTGGTTTTATCCAATCCATAGGCTACTCGATATTCTTCTTCCACTACACCACCTTCTTCAGTAATCTTATGATTTCTATTAAAGGCAGTTGCCAATAACTGTTCTTTATTGGGATTTGGCAATAAGTCACCTGCGAGTTGCCAAGTAACAAATTGGTCGTAGGGCATATTTTCATTGAAGGCATGTATCACCCAATCTCTCCATGGCCATTGCGTTCTGATATCATCATCTTGATAACCGTAAGAATCAGCATACCGGGCTACATCCATCCAATGCAGAGCCATTTGTTCTCCATAAGCTGGGGAAGCCATGAGCTCATCAATTAGTCGATCATAAGCTTGAGCAGAAGTATCATTCAGAAACTTCTCCATCAGCTTTTCATCAGGAGGCAATCCTGTTAGATCTAAACTTACCCGACGTAACAATCTATTTTTATCCGCTTCGGGATTTGGTTTAAATCACGCTTTGGTCATTTTATCGAGGACAAATTTGTCAATATCATTTTTACCCCAACTTTTATCTTTTGGTTGTGGAACTTCTGGTTTTACAGGTGCTGTAAAAGCCCAGTGAGGTTTATAAACGGCTCCTTGCTCTATCCAGCGTTCGATAAGGTCGATTTCATAGTTGCTTAGTGGCAAATTTGAAGCAATCGGAGGCATCCGAATGGATTCATCCTCGGATTTAATTCGAAGAAAAGCTTCACTAATATGTGGTTTTCCTGGTACGACTGCATGCTTACCCGGGCTTTCAGCCAATGCTTTGTAAGCTCCCTCTTCGGTATCCAATCGTAGGCCAGCTTCCCTGGCATTATTATCAGGACCATGACAGGCAAAGCATTTATCCGACAAAATGGGTTTTATATCATAATTATAATCTACGTATTTCGGCAAAACGAAATTCCCTCCCTCAGAACCCGAAGAATCATTTCCAGATTTGCACATCGTGAAGAAGGCCATCAACAGGCAGAGCGTTGAAAATACAGCGATAATGCTTAAAATCCGTTTTGAGTTATTTCTACACATCTTAAATTATGTTAGGTCAAATTTATTTTAATAAACTAGGCACAAATCCAAAACTTGAATCACCGTTCAACCGTATTGATTATGCTCCATATCCAGAACTTGACAATAGTCGTCCTTGGGAATAAGTTTTTTGAGGGTGTAGTATAAGGTTTAAGTATCTTTTGAATTTTCAGTGTTCAAACTAATAACTCAAAATCAACTGGTTAAAGAATTAAGTTAGTATATTTTTTTTACAAATTGAGGATTAAAGTAAAATGAGTGGAATTTCGGGGTAATTATTCTGTTACATACCTCTTGAAATCTGGAGAAATTACGACTGATTATCTGGAGAAAGGGAAAGTATATAGGTAAGCATGGCTTCAGCATCGGCCGTAGATAATTTAGGATGCGGTTTCATAATTACAGTACCCCAGGCTCCACTACCGCCAAGAATAACCCTTTGGGCCAAGATCTTAATAAATACTTCTTTGCGGGGATACCTACGGTTAATATCTTGAAAAGATGGTCCAAGGACTTTTTTATCGGGGCGATGACAGGTATAACAATCAGAATAAGAAAGCAACACTTTACCTTTTTCAATCAAAGCGGAATCAACATCTTCATCCTCACCTGGGATTGCACGGATGTAGCTTTCCTTGGAGTTATCGGCAATATCAGGAAGGTTTTGAGCAGTATTAGGATTTCTGTTATTACAGCCAATGAGGCATGATATTACAGGGATCAAGAATAAAATATACGCTGATAATTTTTGCATCGAAATGATTTGAGAAAAAATTAATGGATCCCCAAAGGATACAGTTTAGCTTATTTGGTTAACCAATTTAAGGTTTATTCCACAAAAAAATATCGTTAAATAGAATTTAAAACACAAATAAGCCATCTTTATGCTAATTTAATCCTTAAAAGATATTTAAAGTAAACCGCAGTTAAATAAAGCTTAAAGTCATACAAAATAATTTTTACAGTAGGCAAGAAAATACCTCTCCAATTGAATTTTAATATTTTTAATTAAATTTTGTATTTTGTACCAATATCAATTTGACATATTATTAAAAATAACCTTAACAAGGTACTTAGAAGACATAAAATGGAATATTATAAAGATGAACCAAGCTTACTTTTAGCCTTAGATTGTATAATTTTCGGGTTTGATGGGGATTCTTTGCAGATCCTACTAATTAAGCGTGGTTTTGAACCAGAAATTAATAACTGGAGCTTAATGAGGGGTTTTATTCAACCATCGGAAAGTCCTGATGAAGCAGCAGCTCGGATATTAAATAACCTAACTGGTTTAGCGAATGTCTATATGGAACAATCAGCAGTTTTTGGAAAACCTAATAGGGAAAAACATAGACGGGTAGTCAGTATTACCTATTTTGCCTTGATTGACAGCAAAAAATACCAACAAATTCTCTCAGATAAGTATCAGGCAAATTGGTTTCCGATCACAGATTATCCGAAATTAATCTTTGATCACGTTGAAATGATCAATACTGCCAAAAGGCAATTAAGAAGTAAAGCAGCCCTATACCCCATCCTATTTGAATTATTACCTGAAAAATTCACCTTACGCCAAATTTCAAGTTTATATGAAGCAGTCTATGATATAGTGATTGATAAAAGAAATTTCAATCGTAAACTATTATCATCAAACCTGTTGATTAAACTCAATGAAAAGGATAAAGAAAACTCGAAAAAGGGAGCTTTTTATTACATATTAAACAAAAAAATCTATAAGGATCAAATCATGTCCTTTTTGAGGTATTTACCAAGTTGGTCGGCGCAAGATCTGGACAAATAATTTCAGACAGGCAAAAAGACTTAAACCCTGCTTTTTTCCATTCGAGGTTCCTTCAAAGCTGTACTTTCCAATACGCTATTTTTTTCATTCTTACCAACTTCTTCTACCTTATTGTATTCAGGTATACGGTCTCCCAAAGAGCTTACAAACAATCTTGGAGTGAGTTTCATCATGGAATAATAGATCGCCGCAATAATCGCAATACAAATCAAAGGAATAGCCCAATAAGCCAAATGTTTCATCCACAAATTATCATAGAATGAAAGATTATAGAAAAAGCCTTTCAACCAATTAATGATAAATACCTCATGGATAACATATATGAAAAATGATAAGGAACTAAACCCCGTCAATTTATTCATAAAAGAATAATTATCATTCAAATATACGAATAGGTTAAATGTTGTAATTACTCCAAATAAGATAAATATCCTGACAAAGTACTCATGGGAAGGTTCAGGATTATATTTTAGTGCCGTAAAAAGGAAAACAATTGCAAGGATGAAAGCTGGAATTTTGAGTTGATAAAATAACTGTAGCATATTTTTTTTCTCCAGGGAGAAATATGCCCCTAAACTAAAGAAGAAAATTGCGGTCAAGCTGAAACCAGGAATATCTTTACCAATCTGTGTTAAATATAGAATTGCCAGCAAAATAACTCCATAATGCTTCAAGTATTTGATAAAATACAATATCAAGGGTGAAATAAGAATCATGCAAATCAGGTCTCTGACAAACCACAAGGGGAAGTTCCAGGGTCCTGACCAAAACATATAGAGAAGGGAGCTTTCTTTCAATGTGGCAAATTCTGGTTCAGCAGATAAACCCATCGAAATAAAAATTTTATTTTTGAATATAAAGGCCAGGAATGCAATGGAATTCCAAATCAAATAAGGTTTCAACAATGTTCTGAAACGACTTTTATACTGCCTTTTCAAGAAGGAGCGCAAATTGCCAGCATAGTGTTTGAAAAAATAATAGCCGGACACTAAAAAGTAGCATCTTACAGAGAGTTTGGCGACATGATGTGAGAACATCTCAGAGCCCAACACAAAAAAATCATCCCCAATAAAGCTGAAATTAACTTTTTCTAGGGTAAATGGCACTAAATGCGCAATCACTACCAAATAAATTAATGGTAGTCTCATTGTGTCGATTACTTTCGACAACCTAGCATCTTGATTCACAAACTGTTAACTTTAATTATGAATTAATTCAAGGATAAGCCTTAAATCAAATTCCGATCTGTAATTATTGGTTATAAAGCCTTAAGAGCAACATTTAGTATAATAATTACAAAATTTATTATAAACAATGTTAACAATATAAATTTTATTATTAAACTATTTTTTATTTATTAAATTATATTGTGAAGTTAAAATAGCAACACAAGCCCTTGAGAATCAAGATGATAGCTGATTCAATTCAAATAAAGAGGAGAAAATTGAGAATTAATCTGTTTTAATATGTAAGGTTTCCACTACATGAGGTTGATTAATTTTATTAAATTTTGGGGTTCTTCCACCTAATGAGAATACAAATATCTTTGGGATCACTTTCATTAAAGCATAATAGAGTGCACAGCAAACCAAAACACATAGAAAAGGAATAATCAAATAGGCATAGAAGCGTTCCCAACCAGTTTGAAATAAGTGATGATTATAAAAGAATCCTTTTATCCATTCAATTATATAAATTTCATGGACGACATAGATAAAAAAGGTCAGGGAACTAAATCCAGTAAGTCGATTCATAGACTTGAATCTATCGTTCAGAAAGGCAAATAAATTAAATACAGAAATGACACCAGACATAATAAAAACGCGAAGGTAATATTCGTGGATATCGGAGCCACTGGCTTTGAGGGAAAGAGCCAAGAAAATCAAAGTAATGAGTAATGCTGGAATTTTTATTTTATTAAAAAACTGTAGGAGGTCTTTCTTTTCCAGGGAGAAATATGCTCCAAAACTAAAAAAGAAAAGTGCTGTACTACTGAATCCAGGCAATGGATCATCAAGACAAGAGAAGTAAAAAATCCCAAAGGCAATTAAACTATAAATTTTCAAATACCGGATGGCATAAAAAATTAAAGGTGAGATAAGAATCATACAGATTAAGTCTCTTAAATACCATAATGGGAAGTTAATAGGTACTAACCAAAAGTGTTTGATGAAATTTCCATTAAATAAATTGGCATAATCCTCATCGGTACTGCCACCTAATTTTTGGAAAAGGTAATTTTTGGAGAGAACGGCTAGAATCGCCAATACATTCCAGATAATATAAGGCTGGACGATTGTTTTTAAACGGCTTTTGAATTGTTTTCTATAGAATTCCATCAAACTTCCAGCATACTTATTAAAGAAATAAAATCCAGAAACCAGAAAATAACATCGTACAGAAAATTTTGCAATATGGTGTGAAAACATCTCAGAGACCAACACAAAGACGTGATTCGCCGAAAAAGAAAACTTAATCAGTGGGTATGAGAATGGGGCGATGTGAGCAATAACCACCAAGAAGATTAATGGCAATCGCATTGTGTCGATTACTTTCGACAACCTCTCATTATTCATTTATTAGAATTGCTAATAATTGTGTGAAATAAAAAATACTATAATAGCAGAAATTGGTTTGATATCACTTACAACACCTACGTTACTAAGCCTTTCGCTAATAGTGAGTCAATATTAAAAAATTCTTTAGAATAATAAATTAGGCTTTTTATTATAAAGTTGAATTTGTCGATTAAATCATACAAAAATTAAAATCCGAGTTTAGAAAATATGCTAGGCTTCTTCCAGGTTTGTTTAAAATGCTCAGCAATAGGATTATGATCATCATAAGAAAGGATGTAGTCTAAAATCTTATGGGCTTCTTTGAGATAACCTTGTTGATAATTAACATGGGCTTTTGCCAATAAAACCTCTTCAGATAAACTATCGTAAGCCCATTCTTCCTGTTCATAAATTTCTTGAAAACGCGCTACCAACCCATTTACTTGTGGCAGGTCATTTAATTTATCATACAGTTTAACCCCATAGCTTAACCAGAGCACATATTCGCTGGCTTCCATCGCTTCAAAACAGAATTGGTTATACTCCGTAAACATGGCAGCACCTTCGCGGAATTGGGTTGTCAAATAATGGCTTTTCACAATCAGATAGATGGTCTTGGCCTTATCAAAATCATTCAGGAGGAAGGACTGTTTATTTTCGAGGTACAATCGGGCAGCAGAATTCACATGTTCATAATCTTCCAATTCATTATAGGCCTGCATTAGGTTATATTGAGGATTAGCCTCATCAGGATATTTTGAAGCAAGACTTAAATAATAATCTCGGCGTTCATATGGGGATTTATGTTCATACTCATGATACAGTACTCCTTCAACAGTATTTTTGGCGGCTTCAAAGTCCCTAAAATCATAATCCGAAATATCAGGGTTCTCTTGATAATGTTCATAGATTTCAAACAACAATTCCTGCGCTTCAGATTTGATATCCTCGGAGAGTTCTAATTTATGATTTACAACGACTAAATCTGCTTTATGCTGTAAATGCCTATAGAATGACGCCGTAAACTCGTCGTAGATTCCGAAGTAGATTTCCAATTCTTTTTGCGCAGCCGAGAAGTCTTCATTTTTTATCAAAGCATCAATTAGGGTATGATGCAATTCCGGAAACTCAGAATGAAGCAAACCTTCTTCACATACAGTGATGGCCATCGGATAATTCCCAAGAGTTGAGTACACAATTGCTAAATTATTACAGCACATTGCCCAACAATGCTCATCCCCATAAAAATCACTTTCAAATTCAAAATCTTCAAAATATCTTCGGAATGCATCGAAGGAATATTGGTACAAGCGAACATCAAGACTACGCAAGGAATCTTTGATAGCATCTTCGGCCATATTTCTCAGAAAATCATCTAGATTCACTCCTTCATTGTATATGTCTCGAGGCAAGCTATTAAAAACTGGGATATCTTGTTCCACGAGACCTGTTGATAGGAATTGGGATTCCACCATACGTCTCCAAGAGGTAACATCTGGATTTATTGCCACGGCTTGTTTCAATAGCAAATATGCTTCATCAAAATCGCCCATTTCATACAAGTAAGTACCTGCAAAATGATGTGCCGCAAAATTATTTGGATACTTATCCTTGATTTCAAGACCATGCTTATAATAATAATCTTCAGGAAGGCCTAAGGCTTCAAAATAATTCCGTTCAATTATCAATTGAAAATAGAAGACACTGGCATTTTGATAGCCCATATCAATTTGTTCCCTAAAGCGATGATGCCATTTAATAAATCCTTCTAGTATTTCAGGTTCATGATTATCACCTTTTATCAGCTTTAAGAGAACCTTGAGGGAAACATCAAGGGCAGCCCCATCGAAGGCAATTTCAGCCAAATTCAAGTAATCAATATCCAAAGGACTGACAAATCTATAGATGCCCTTGTCGATCAATTCGATTAGATCCGCCTTACTCACCTGATTCGTTCTGTCCAACAAATAGACCTTCTTTACCCAACAAATGGAGACATTTCGATCCCTTAACTCGCGACTATCTTTAAACTCCTCTTCAAAGAAAGCTATTGCTTCATCCAGACTTCTTAATAAAGATTCATCATTCTTTAAGATTTCATAAATCTTAATTTCAAACTCCAAACCATACACCTTATTCAGGTTATCGTTTTTTAGTCTATTGGCATAATCTAAGAATTCGTCTTTATTATCTTCCCGGAGATGTTTCTTGGGCTTTGCTATCTCTTCCAATACATATTGATTACCGAGTTGATAATTCAACAGATTGTACATAACCCGAGGATTATTGGGTTCATATTTTAATACTCTCTTCAGATATGGGATGACATACTCTTGAATTGCAATATATGCAGATTCATGACCTTCTTCAATAGCTCGGTCATGATATGCAATAGCCATGAGAAATAAAACATCTGTGTCGGTAGGATGATCTAACAGATATTCTTCGCCTTGACTAATACATAAATCCAATTCACCTGCATAAAATAATTGCTCTAATTCTTCGTATTTCATCGAGTATAAGTTTAAGCTATCAGCACTTAATTTAATTTATAATTGATTCTTACAGCAAAATACAAAAGTTAATGTTCATTTGTAATAACCTTAACATTTTAATAATATCAATTTTCTTGTTAAGAAGAGTTTATAAACAACATTAGTTTTACAACTCATTCATATCCAACAGGATTTTATTAAATTAGGTCTTATAAGATTTATTGCAAAAAAATGAAAGATAGAGCTGAAATAATTAAAAATTATATTGAAGGTTACAATCGGTTTAATGTTGAGCAGATGATTGCAGATTTGGATGATAATTTAATTTTTGAGAATATATCAAACGGGAAGATTACGGACTCCCTTGAGGGTAAGGATGCATTTTCAGAACAGGCAGAGCAAGCAAAATCTTTTTTCTCGGAGCGAGAGCAAACTATCACCTCCATGGAACATTTTGAAAACTATTCGGAGGTAAATATAGATTATGAGGCAACCTTAGCCATCGAGTTTTCAGAAGAATTAAAAATTGGAGACAAGATTAGGATGAAGGGACATTCAATCTTTGAATTTAATCCTGAAAATAAAATAACAGTGATTAAAGATTTCAGTTAAATTGAAAGTTATTTCCACTTTCTGGAAATAACTTTCAATCTTAACCATGCTTTAAAATGCATCTACTACAGCATTTATGAATTCGATTTCCTGTTCAGTTAGAAGAATATCCATTGCTTTGGCATTTTGCACGGATTGCTCGGCATTTCTTGCACCAGCAAGGGCAATGGTAATACCAGGTCTTTCAACGGTCCAACGTAATACTAATTGAGCGAGAGTAACCCCTTTATCATCTGCCAAAGGTTTAATTCTTTCAAGAAGAACATTCGTACGTTCAATAAAGTCCGGTTGAAAATGGGGATGTTTTGCTCGATGGTCCCCTTCTTGAAATTGATGGCCAACATGGATTTTTCCTGTTAAGAGTCCTCTTTCTAAAGGGCTATAGGCTAAGACTGCTTTATTATGTTTTATACAGTAAGGAATGGTTTCTTCTTCCACGTCTCGATTAACCATGCTAAATGGAATTTGATTTGAAACCAATGGCAAGGTTTTTTCAGCTTCTGCCATCAGTTGAGCATTATAATTACATACCCCTGCATATCTTATTTTTCCTTGTTCAATAAGTTGGGCTACGGCTTCAAAAGTTTCATCCAGAGGAGTTGTAGAATCTGGCCAGTGAATTTGGTATAAATCAATATAATCAGTACCTAATCTTTTTAAACTTTGCTCACATTCATGAATAATGCTTTCTTTACCGGCGAATTTGAAGATTTCAATATCCTCACCATTGTTCATTTTACTATGGAAGGCGAAATCACCTTGAGCAAGATCCCACCGCATTCCGAATTTTGTCAGGATTTGGGTTTTATCACGAGGTATGTCTTTTAGAGCCTCTCCTACAATCTCTTCACTGGTTCCTTGACCATAAATTGGGGCAGTATCAATTGAAGTTACTCCAACTTCATAAGCAGCAATAATCGCTTCGACTGCATCTTTACGATCTGTAGAACCCCACATCCAACCGCCTGCAGCCCAAGCACCAAAAGTTATGACGGAAGCATTAATTTCACTATCTCCTAAATATCTATATTCCATGATAAATAAATTTTATTGAAACCTATAAGGTTGTTTTTTCAAATGTTTATTACTCTAAATAACAGTGTATTAACTAAAAAAGTTTAAGATTATTCATTTTTATTGCCACTATAAATTTCATTGAGCATGGCATATAATTCTGGGTGGTCTTCAGCTAAAAGCTTAGGTTTTTGAAAAAAATATTCGGACACAACGGCTAGAAATTCAGCTGGATTTGTGGCTGCATAATCACGGATATCCGATTTATCCCTTCGGATAGCAGAAATGGTTTCGTGCATTTCTTCTAGCCAAGGCTGGATTAAATTTTTAGGAATTAGATATTCTGGAACACCATCCACATCCCCATCCGCTTTATCTATTAAATGGACAAATTCATGAATTGCTGTATTGCTTTCACCATTTTGATTGAAGCCAGCCATAAGTGCTGATAAAGATAAAATCATCTTTCGATGCATAGCCCCATCTCCTACCATTCCCAAAATATTTCTTTTTTCATCTTCCGTATTATACTTTTCATTGAAAGTCCCGGGGTAGACCAGCACCTCATCTAAATTCTCATAGGACCAGTTTTCGAAATGAAATAAAGGGATGGTAGCACTGGCGGCAATTAATATTCTATGTTCATCGTTTATGACAGCACCTTTTTCAGGAGAAATTTTAGTGGTCGACAAAAAATAAGATACACGGTTGATAAATTTTTCTTGTTGAGCGGGGTCCAATTGCTTGAAAAAATTCACCTTTTCCAGAAGGACATTTTTGAATTCAGGAGGATCAGGAATTACTTTGTTGACAATCTTTTTGTTGCCCACCTTTTTCCAGATATAAATACTTAAAATAATCCCTAGCACAAAGATAATGAGGAGTACGATAATGTTGTAAGTGTCCATATACACAGAATAGATTAGCTCTTAAACTAAGATACAAATTATGTGAGCATGTTTGTAAAATCAGAGGAAATCGAAAGGGATTTCAGAAAAAATAGACACAAAAAAAGAGCTATTCTCATGAATAGCTCTTTTAATATTTTGAGGGGAAATTTTACATCATTCCGCCCATGCCGCCACCCATTGGAGGGCCACCAGCACCTACAGGATTATCTTCTGGTTCATCAGCAAGAACACATTCTGTAGTTAATAACATTGAAGCTACAGATGCAGCATTTTCTAATGCAACACGAGAAACTTTAGTAGGGTCAATAACACCAGCAGAGATAAGGTTTTCGAACTTATCAGTACGAGCGTTGTAACCATAATCAGCAGTTCCTTCTTTCACTTTTTGAACGATTACTGCACCTTCAATACCTGCGTTAGCACAGATTTGACGAAGAGGTTCTTCGATAGCACGTTTGATAATATCGATACCGATTTGCTCGTCTTCGTTTTCACCTTTCAGGTTTACTAAAGCCTCAGTAGAACGGATGAAAGCAACACCACCACCAGCAACGATACCTTCTTCTACCGCAGCACGAGTTGCGTGAAGTGCATCATCTACGCGGTCTTTTTTCTCTTTCATTTCAACTTCAGAAGCAGCACCAACGTAAAGAACAGCAACACCGCCTGATAATTTAGCTAGGCGCTCTTGTAATTTTTCACGATCGTAGTCAGAAGTTGTTGTTTCAATTTGAGAACGGATTTGAGCAACGCGAGCTTTAATATCATCTCCATTACCAGCACCATTGATAATAGTTGTGTTATCTTTATCAACAACTACTTTTTCAGCTTGTCCTAAGTAAGACAATTCTGCATTTTCCAATTTGAAACCTCTTTCTTCAGAGATTACAGTACCACCAGTTAGGATAGCGATATCTTCTAACATCGCTTTACGGCGGTCACCAAATCCTGGAGCTTTAACTGCAGCCACTTTCAATGATCCACGGATTTTGTTTACAACAAGCGTAGCTAATGCTTCACCGTCTAAATCCTCAGCAATGATCAATAAAGGCTTACCAGTTTGTACTTGTTTTTCTAAAATCGGCAACAATTCTTTCATGTTACTGATTTTCTTATCATAGATTAAAATGTAAGGGCTTTCAAGTTCCGCTTCCATTTTATCAGAGTTAGTTACGAAATAAGGAGAAAGGTATCCTCTGTCAAATTGCATACCTTCTACTGTTTTCACTTCAGTTTCAGTACCTTTTGCTTCTTCAACAGTGATTACACCGTCATTTCCTACTTTTTCCATTGCTTCAGCGATCAATGAACCGATAATTTCGTCATTGTTAGCAGAGATAGAAGCAACTTGTTTAATTTTATTATTGTCAGCACCTACAACTTGAGACTGAGATCTTAGGTTCTCAACCACAGCAGCAACAGCTTTATCAATACCACGTTTTAAATCCATTGGATTAGCACCAGCGGCTACAGATTTAATACCAGGAGCAACTATTGCTTGCGCTAATACAGTAGCGGTAGTTGTACCATCACCTGCTTGGTCAGCAGTTTTAGATGCTACTTCTTTTACCATTTGTGCACCCATATTTTCTAAAGCATCTTTCAATTCGATTTCTTTAGCCACCGATACACCATCTTTAGTAATCGCTGGGGAGCCAAATTTTTTCTCAATAATTACATTACGACCTTTAGGACCTAAAGTTACTTTTACTGCGTTTGCAAGTGTGTCAACACCTTTTTTCAAGGCGTCACGTGCTTCTACATTATATTTTACTTGTTTTGCCATTTTATTATGAAATTGGATCTTCGGTTTTGGTTGTTCAATAGATAATTGGACAGCAAAAACCTACTGTATTTTTTAAATTTTATTGTTGATTATAAATTACAGGACTGCGTAAATATCAGCTTCGCGCATAATTAAATACTCTTTACCTTCGTAGGTAATTTCAGTTCCAGCGTATTTACCATACAATACTTTATCACCTACTTTTACAGTTAATGGTTCATCTGGTTTACCAGCACCCACAGCTACCACTGTTCCTTGGGATGGTTTTTCTTTTGCTGTATCAGGGATATAGATACCTGATGCTGTCTTTTCTTCTGCTGGAGCAGGTTCAACTACTATTCTGTCTCCGATAGGTTTAATACTTAATGCCATAATTGTATAAGAATTTTATTTTTTTTCGATTACGTACCTCAAAGGCATCACGAACTATGCCAATTGAAATTAAGCATTTTTTTTTGCCATTTTTGCATTAACTGTCATTTTTCATGTCAGTTGGCCATCATCTTAATGTCATGATGACACCAGCATTGCTGTAAAACAAAAAACCCTGTCTTGTTCAGACAGGGTTATATTTTTTGATTGTTGAGCTTACTTATTTTGTAGAATCCGTAGCTGCAGGAGTTTGCGTAGCAGGAGTTTGATTTGTTCCAGCAGGATTTCCTTGTGCAGGAGTTGCAGACGGGTTTAGATTCAAATTAGGAGCAGAAATAGGTGCTTCAATTTGATCACCTAGACCACCTCTATTCGAAGCTGATGGGCCAATAATATTTATTGCAATACAAAATACCATTAGGGCGATTGCAAAAATCCAAGTTCCTTTTTCCAGGATATCCCCTGTACGTTGCACACCAATTAAATTTGCACCGCCAGAAAACCCAGAAGATAAACCACCTCCTTTAGGGTTCTGAATCAATACAAAAAACGCTAATAATAAGCTTACTAGAATAATTAGGATAATAAATAAAATTTCCATTTCTATATTTTCAATTATAACTTTTGTTCAATCTCTTTAATTCGGGTCGCAAAGTACGATTTTTTTTCTGGATTATCCGAAATTAATTTTCTAAATACAGATATCGCTTTTTCATACATTCCTTGGGACACATAAATATTGGCTAAGGTCTCTGTAACCACTTGTAATTGGTCTTCAGAGCTACTTCTAGCCTTGTTTTCTGTATTGATGGCTTCGGCACTTGGAGGTTGAATCTGCGGCTCTTCGCGGATAAATTTCTCAATTACCTCATCCATTTTTTCAGTAGATTTAAACTCCACTGTTTCTTTTTTATGTTTATCACTAAGTTTATCCGATGGGTCTTGCAAGTGAAAGATGTTTTCCCGGATTTGCTGATCCAAGATAGCTTCGTCTAATTTTTTAGGATCAAACTGACCTTTTTGTTGTCTTGGTAATACTGGAGAAGAAAAAGGTTGGTAAGTTTCTGCATGTTCCAATCTGGTTTTGTACAACCACCATCTAAAACTATAAGGCATTAGTTCATCATTATATAAACTAATATCCTCTTCTGAACTACGCTGACTTTCTTCTTCAGGAACATTTACCTCAACCTCGGGAGTGTCTTGTATTGTTTCTTCGTTGGATTCTTCTGCGAATTCCTTTTCAATATTATACCCACTAGGAAAATCAAATGCAGGTTCCTCCTCAATGGGTTCTGATTCTAAATCTTCAGTTTCTTCAACGATTTCATCCAAGTCATTTGCAGGTTCCTGTATGATTTCTTCCAGGTCAGGAATGGATTCCACATCCACTGCTTCCACTTCAGTATCTTCAGCTACTACTTGTTCATCAACTTCCTCATAGGAGATATAATCATCAGAATCCACTTCCAATTCAGGAATAATTTCAATAGGTTTCTGTAAATAATCACGCAGCCAAAAAGGGTTATTCGCGTAAATTAAGGCACGTTGTTTATCAATATTCTGACCTTCGAGAAACTTCTTTCGTTCAAAAGCATATATTATTGGCTGAGAATAGGGATATTTCGATAAGAGCTGATCAAATTCAGCTGTACTTACTTCGACAGGGTTCTCTAACGCTTTTCTAAAAATATATACTTGATCCATGTTATTCAAAGGCTCTTATATTTTACCAGTTATTAAATGCACGGTTAAAAACATCTTCTGTCAACATCTTTACAATTTCAGAATTTAATTGAGATTCGTTCGCACTAATTTGCCCTCTGAATTCCTTAAATTGAGTAAAAGAGTCTTCAAAATCGCTTTCTCCGGTATCATCCTTTCTATTAACATATTTCACTTTAACAGTAATGGACAAACGGTTTAAAGCAGCCATGTCTGTCCCTGCTTCAACGGCTGCGGGAGTAATGGCGTAATTGGTAATTACACCAGAGAACATGGCATCACCATCTTGATTGACTTGACTTAATTTTGATTGCGTACGGATGCGTTCTTTTAATCCTTCTGTAAAAGTTTGGCTTAAAGTTGCTGATACAAATGGTGATATATTTTCAAAGATTTCCACTGAATAAGTTTTCATATTCTCTGGGATTGTACCACCTCCTAAACTGTATTTTACTCCACAACCGTGGAAGGTAAAAAGCAGCAAAGCCGCAATAATATAGGTAATAAAATTGCTTTTATTTTTAAAATTGGACATATTAATCTAAGTTCAAATCTTTAATCTTTCTATAAAGAGTACGTTCTGAAATTCCAAGTTCCTGCGCAGCAGCTTTACGTTTTCCTTTATGCTTTTTCAACGCTTTTTTAATCAAATCTGACTCTTTGTCGAGTAAAGATAATGATTCTTCCACCTCTTCTACGTCTTGGGTGTCATACAAATAATCATTTGCATTTCCATTCGGCTGATTCGGATTATGAATTGTAATGGTTGGATTGGTATTTACAGGGTATTCCTCTGTACCAATTGCAGCAGAACTAGGTCTGATCTCTTGGTACAATTGATTGATATATGGGGAGTTTTGCTCCATTGTTCCTTGATTGAAACCCTTTTGCATCAATTCCACGACCAATTTCTTTAAATCTACCATATCCTTTTTCATATCGAAGAGTACCTTATACAAAAGATCTCTTTCCGAGAAATTATCCTTTGCTTGCTCTTTTAGTGGCATCGGCAATGTACTTTGCGTTTCCACAGGAAGGTAATGACTTAAGATTTGGGCATTCACCAGCCTTTCCTTTTCTAGAACGGCTATTTGTTCGGCAATATTTTTCAGTTGACGAACATTTCCTGGCCAAGAGTAATTCTTGAGCAGTTCTTGTGCATCTTCAGTAAGTTGTATGCCTGGAGAACGATATTTATCAGAGAAGTCAACGACAAATTTTCTAAATAAAAGAACGATATCTTCTTTTCTTTCACGAAGCGGCGGAATTCTCAAAGGAACAGTATTCAACCTATAGTAAAGATCTTCTCTGAATTTTCCTTTTTTAACGGCCTCATACACATCCACATTGGTTGCAGCAACTACGCGAACATTTGTTTTTTGCACTTTGGATGATCCTACTCGAATATATTCTCCGGATTCCAAGACACGCAACAGGCGAGCTTGAGTACCCAGAGGTAACTCCCCCACTTCATCCAAGAAAATGGTTCCACCATCCACTACTTCAAAATATCCTTTCCGAGCTTCGTGAGCTCCCGTAAAGGATCCTTTTTCATGTCCGAACAATTCAGAATCAATTGTACCTTCTGGAATGGCACCGCAGTTAACAGCGATAAAAGGTCCGTGCTTACGTCCACTGAGTTGGTGGATAATATGCGAGAAGACCTCTTTTCCAGAACCACTTTCCCCTTGAATCAAAACCGATATATCGGTAGGTGCTACCTGACGTGCAATATCGATTGCACGGTTTAGTAATGGAGAATTCCCAATAATCCCAAACCTGCTCTTAATATCTTGATGATCCATTATTAATATTTAGTGTTATGATTAATATTAATCAACTATCTTTCCGATTAATGTTGCAGATGTACAAGTTTCACCAAGTACATTTACATAATCTCCAACTTTATAGCGTTCGTCTACCGGGAAAACAACCATTGTATTTTGGTCATTTCTTCCACAGAAGTCCTTATCTGAACGTTTAGAAGTTCCTTCAATTAATACTTTATGAACTTTACCAACAAAATTTTCAATTCTATATAGACTATGTTCTCTTTGTAAATCTACCACTTCCGTAAGTCTACGTTTTTTTACTTCTTCAGGAATATCATCTTCATACCGTTTGGCAGCAAGGGTACCTGGACGTTCTGAATAAGCGAACATATAAGCGAAGTCGTATTTCACATAATCCATCATGGATAATGTTTCCTGATGTTCTTCTTCTGTTTCGGTACAGAATCCAGTTATAACATCTGTAGAAATACCACATTCAGGAATAATACGACGAATTGCATCAACGCGATCTTTATACCATTCCCTATCGTAAGTTCTATTCATCAATTCCAATACTCTGGAGTTACCCGATTGCACCGGTAGGTGAATATATTTACAGATATTTTCATATTTCGCCATAGTATGAAGGACTTCATCAGTGATATCTTTCGGATGAGAAGTAGAGAATCTAATTCTCAATTCAGGACTCACCTCAGCCACTAAGGCTAGTAATTGCGCAAAATTAATGGAAGGCTTAGGTTCTTCTCCTTCAGCTACGGGAGCTGAATATTTATATGAATCGACATTTTGCCCTAACAAGGTTACTTCCTTATAGCCAGCATTAAATAAGTCTTGCGCTTCTTTTACGATGGATTCAGCATCACGGCTTCTCTCTCTACCACGCGTGAAAGGAACAACACAGAAAGAACACATGTTATCACATCCGCGCATAATAGAAATAAATGCAGAGATACCGTTTGAATTTAATCTAACAGGGCTAATATCTGCATAAGTTTCTTCACGGGATAGCAATACATTCACAGCACGACCACCTTCATCTACTTTATCAATCAGATTAGGAAGGTCACGGTATGCATCTGGTCCGACAACAACATCTACCAACTTCTCTTCTTCCAAGAACTTAGCTTTCAATCGTTCTGCCATACATCCTAAAACGCCTACGACCATTCCTGGATTTTTGGCTTTTGCGGATTCAAATTCTTTCAATCTATTTCTAACACGCTGTTCGGCATTTTCACGGATGGAACAAGTATTAATAAAAACCACATCGGCTTCTTTATAATCCTTTGTTGTTTCAAAGCCTTTCTCAATCAGAATAGAAGCAACAATCTCGCTATCGGAGAAGTTCATCTGACATCCGTAACTTTCAATATATAGTTTACGACCGGTAGATTGTCCAGTCGGAATCATATCCAGTGCCTCACCCTGACGGGATTCATCGTGTGTTTTTGTTGTATGCGATAACTCTAACATAGTCAATTTTCAAAGACTACAAAGTTAGTAATTATCTATTAAACAAATGACAGTTTGTCAGCAGTTGTATAAAATTTAACAAAACTTTTGAAAAAAGAATAGGGGTTCCAAAAATTTGGAACCCCTATTCGAATATTTCTAGAAGTCTTATTGACCTGCTTCTTGTTTCGCTTCTTCTTGCATTTTTTTGTTAGCAACAATAACGATTTCTACACGACGGTTTTCTGCTCTACCTGCGTCAGTATCATTAGATGCGATAGGTTCAGAATAGTTTTTACCTTCGGTTTTAATACGGCTACCTGCTAATCCTTTAGAAACTGCGAAGGATTTTACTGATGCTGCACGACCATCTGATACTTTTTGGTTAGCTTGTAAAGTACCAATATTATCAGTGTGACCCAATACAAGGATATCAGTATTTGGTTCTTTATTTAAAGTTTCTACCAATTTTGCGATATTTTCTTTCGCAGAAGGTTTTAAAGCAGTACTATTGAAGTCGAATAAAATTCCTGAATCGAATTTCACCAAGATACCTTCACCTACTTGCTCTACTTCAGCACCGGCTACAGTATTTTCAATTTCTTTGGCTTGTTTATCCATTTTTTTTCCGATCAATGTACCTGCAGCACCACCAATTACGGCACCTGCGATAGCACCTACTGCAGTATTACCTGCTTTACCACCGATTAATGCACCAATTGCACCACCAGCTGCAGTACCTACTACGGCACCTTTTGTTGTGTTACTAGTATTTTGAATGGTTGAACAGCTAGCAAATAACATAGCTGATGTTGCTACTGTCAATCCATAAACCGCAAGTCTTTTATTCATTTTCATAATCAAATTGTTTATCTTTTACACTTATATTAACTAATTGTCTAACTAATAGAACTGTTATTTGCAAAGCCAATGCCAAAAGCTTTTTCCGCTACGATACAAGTTATAACAAATTAATTATCAGCAGTTTATTTTTCTTGCGGAGGAATTTCTAGTTTCGGCAAACGTTGTGATTTTGGGCGTCCTTGGGCATTCCATGTTTTATAGGATGAATTAATATAATTCATCAAATCATATTGTCCCCATCTTTCTGCGGTAGCATAAGAAGGTCTGTAGATATCCATAAAAGATTGCAATTCTTCACCTTCGAGTTTGGTGATCTTAGAAACAATGGTTTTATTAAAAATTCGATCCACCTTGGTTTCTTCAAGCTCCTGATTCATGAATTTCTCAAAGCGCTTTGCGTTCTTTGCTTCCTTACCAAAGAGATTATAAAGGGCTGTTGCAGGGCTGGAGATATAGGTTCCAAACTTATTTTGTCCCCCATTATATACGCCTTTACTTTCGTAGTCTTCCAACATTTCCTTCATCTCCATTTCTTTGGTACTTCTGGTTACCACGACGGTTTCAATCCTATTACCAGCTTGAAGATCTAATAAAATATCTTCTAAAGTATTGATTCTTGTTTTGATTGGTCCGTAACCGACCTTACTTACAGAAAGGGTATCACCAACATTTACCTCGATATTAAATACACCATAAGAATTGGTTCTTACCGTTTGTTTAGTCCTTTGGTTGACTACATTCGCATCACTAATCCTAGTGCTTGTCCCTTTCTCAAGAACTAATCCAGAGACTATATTATCTTGGTCCTGAGCATGTGCAGCAAGCGTCAGGAAAAAGAAAGAACATAGTAGGGCAATATATTTTAATTTATTATACATCCAATTTTAAAGGTAATAATACTTTTGACTAGGAAATGTTAAAAAGTTTTAAATCACTAGTTGTTATAAGGATAAAAAACGAAGTTAGCTCCTTCCGGAACGACCACAAATAGACACATGAAGTCATTTGCGGGTTTAAAACTTCTCTCAAAAAACTCCTTTTTATCCTCTTTTATGATACCTCTTTCCACAAATTCTTCGAGAGAACTTGCTTGAATGCTCCATTGGGTGTTTAATTCATCTCTATCCAAGATCATTTCACCCAAATCCACTTTTAATTGGTGAGCGACAAAAATTGGATAGAAGGTGTAACCTTCAGCCATCATTTCTGAAGATACTTCTTGAATGGACTCCTTATAGAAATCTAGATCCTTTTTTAAACTCACTAATGGACTTTGTCCTTTACCTTGTTTTCCTTCTTCTTCGGGTCCTTTATTTAAGAGATCTTGTAAATCCATTTATTTCTTTAATTTTAATAGTACTACATTTTCAACGTGTTGAGTATGCGGGAACATGTCTACCGGTTTAATCCTCACTACCTCATACTTCGTGGTTAAACTTTCCAAATCGCGTGCCTGAGTTGCAGCATTACAACTTACATAGACTACTTTATCACTTTCCATTTCCAAGATACGCTGAACAACATCTGGGTGCATACCTGCTCTTGGAGGGTCAGTGATAACCACATCAGGTTTTCCATGTTCTTGGATAAAATCTGTTGTTAATACATCCTTCATATCACCGGCATAAAATTTAGTGTTATGGATGTTATTGGTCTGGGAGTTTATTTTGGCATCCTCAATTGCTGTCGGTACATACTCCACTCCGATTACTTCACGAGCTGATCGAGCCACGAAATTTGCAATTGTACCAGCCCCAGTGTATAAGTCATATACTAATTCATCCCCTTTCAGATCGGCAAATTCACGAGTAATCTTATACAGTTCATAAGCTTGTTTTGAATTTGTTTGATAGAAAGACTTCGGACCTACTTTAAACTTCAAGCCTTCCATCTCTTCATAGATAAAATCACGACCAGCATAAACATGGATATCCTGATCAAAGATGGTATCATTTCTTTTTTGATTGATAATATATAATAGGGATGTAATTTCAGGGAATTTGTCTTTAATATAGGACATCAACAAATCGACTTGCCCTTCTTCAGGATAAGCAAAAACGACAATTACCATCAATTCGCCTGTTGAAGAGGTTCTGATGATTAGATTACGAAGGGCACCTTCGTGATCACGCAAATCATAAAAGGACATGAAGTTTTCCTTAGCGTAATCGAAAATACTGTTTCTAATATCGTTTGATGGGTCTTGCTGTAGGAAACAATGGTCAATCGTCAGGATTTTATCAAAGCGACCTGGAACATGGAAGCCTAATGCATCCATGGAATCACCGGGTTCAACTTCATCCAAACTTGTTAACCAACGTTTATTAGAGAAGGTATATTCTAATTTATTTCTATAATATTCAGTTTGTGCTGAACCTAGAATTGGTTCCATGGAAGATACATCCACTTTCCCAATACGGGACAAGGCATTACCTACATACTGTTCTTTAAATATTAATTGGGAATCATAGGTCATATGTTGCCATTTACAACCTCCACATACTCCAAAGTGAGCACAGAACGGATCGATGCGATATTCAGAAGCAACTTTTACTTCGGCAATTTTACCTTCTGCAAAATTCTTCTTCTTACGCATCAGTTCGACATCGACGATATCGCCGGGTACAGCACGTTCGATAAACAACACTAAGTTATCATGTTTGGCAACTCCCTTGCCCTCTTCCGCGATGTCAATCACTTCGACATCGGAAATAAACTTCTTATCCTGAGGTATTCTTCTTCCCATATTGGCGCAAAAATACGGAAAAAATTAATAGAAGGTAGCTAGATGCTATCTACTCTCCAATAAAGTTGCTTCCACAAGATAAGGGAGCATTTCTTTTTGGAAGGAAATAAAATTTTTACGGACATCAGCCTCAGAGACAGCGGTGAAAGCGAATGAGAAAACGATATTTTTGGAAGTTTTAATAAGGAAGGTTAATCTTTCTTCAGGAATCATGCTGGCAATGGTTTCATTTTGCATAAAGGAGCGCAATAAAAGAAATTCCAGGTCATCGGAAAGGAGTTTTAAGTATTCCTGCGCATTGACAGATTCACGGATAAATTCCCAGCCAACAAATTCATTACAGACGGTATAAGTTACGCGGCTGACCCTAAGAATGGTATTTGCGAGAAATAATGCCAGGTCTTTTTCTTTAACATTTTTATTCAGAATATCATATACATTATCCTGGATATAATCCATCAGGACTTCGTGTAATATTAATTCTTTACTGGCAAAATGTTTATAGAAGGTAGCTTTGGCGATGGAAGCGTTTTTTGCTAGCTCATTTACGCTAGTTTTATTATAGCCATATTTTCTAAATAGATCTCTTGCGGATTTCTTTATAGCTATGACAATTTTATCTTCCATGCAAGGCAAGTTTTGAATTTGGGATTCAACTAGTAATTTATAGATTCCACCCAAATAATCTGGTATTCGGGTGGAATATTAACCAATTGGTTTAAATAATTTCTGTTTCAAACTGAGATAAGAATCGGACATCGTTTTCTGAGAACAAACGAAGGTCACGGATTTCATATTTAAGGTTTGTGATTCTTTCGATTCCCATTCCGAATGCAAAACCGGAGTATTTTTTACTATCAATACCACAGTTATCCAATACGTTAGGATCGACCATACCACAACCTAGAATTTCAACCCATCCAGAGTATTTACACATTTGACAGCCTGCACCTTTACAGATTGTACAAGAAATATCCATTTCTGCGGAAGGTTCAGTAAACGGGAAATACGATGGGCGGAATCTTACCTTAGTATCTTCACCATATAATTCTTTCACGAAGTGATAAAGGGTTTGTTTTAAGTCAGCGAAAGAAACATTTTCATCCACATACAAACCTTCGATCTGATGGAAGAAGCAATGGGCTCTAGCCGAAATAGCTTCGTTACGATATACTCTTCCAGGCATAATCGCACGGAAGGGCGGTTTTCCAGCTTCCATTAATCTTACTTGTACGGAAGAAGTATGCGTCCGTAATACCATATCATTACCATCTTGTTTTTTGATAAAGAAGGTATCTTGCATATCTCTTGCAGGATGTTCAGGCGCAAAGTTCAATGCTGAAAAGTTATGCCAATCGTCTTCGATTTCGTTTCCTTCAGCCACGACAAACCCTAATTTCTTAAAAATCTCAACGATTTCTTTTCTAACTAGCGAAAGAGGGTGTCTAGAGCCTAAGGAAAATCCTTGTCCAGGCAATGTTAAATCACCTTCAGCATTAGCAGTTTGACCTTCATTTTGATTTGAGAATTTCTCAGAAGCATCTTTAAATGTATTTTCAGCTAACTGCTTAAATTCATTTAATACTTTTCCTAGTATTCTCTTTTCATCAGAGGATACGGTTTTAAATTCTTCAAAAAGGTTTTTCACGATGCCTTTCGACACTAGAAACTTCAACCTAAATGCTTCAACTTCTTGAGCTGAACTTGGGGCAAATGCCTTAATCTCTTCAGTATACTGCGTTATCTTATCTTGCAACATGTGTCAAAGATACAGCAATTTTAAAAAATAAATGAAATGGTACAGTATTTAATTAGGTAGATTAAAAAGGTAGACCATCATTATCGTCATCGTTTTCTGTAAAGTCGACGGTTTGTTCTTTTGAATCCGGGTTAACAGGACCTGCGGCAGTATTCGTTGGTTGAGGATTTTGCGGCTCAAAATCCGAGCGTCGCCCTAATAAATTAAAACTTTCCGCTACGATTTCGGTGGTATATCGACGGATTCCCTCTTTATCTTCATAGGAACGGGTTCTCAATTTCCCTTCGATGTAGACCAATTTACCTTTGCTGAGGTATTTTACAGCAACATCTGCCAAACCACGCCACAACACGATATTGTGCCATTCAGTTTGCTCTACACGACGTCCATCCTTGTTGAAAGTCTCCGATGTTGCTAATGGAAAACTGGCAACACTTACATTTCCTTCTAAATAGCGGATTTCTGGATCCTTACCAAGATGACCAACTAAAATAACTTTATTTACTCCTGACATACAATAATTTAGGATTTAGTGAGCACTAAAAATAATGTTCCACAAAGGAACTAATCAGTTTATGTTTAGCTAATGTATCTAATTTTTCTAATATAAAATAATTCCAATGGGATTTTTTGGGCAATTTAGAGGCGTTGATTTCCAGCTTATAAAACCTTGCATATATGTTCTGATGGCTTAGAATATGCTTTATTTGTCCTTTAATCTGCGTTGGAACAGATAATCCGAAGTCTTTCTGAAATTCTTCCATTTGTACCAATTCCGCTACATTCAAATCAGCATCACTTTCGATCATTGGGAATTCGAACAAATTTGCCCACACATCACCTTCAGAACGCTGGGACATCAGTACGGCTCCATCATGTTCAATTATAAAATAATGAAAGAATCGGTCTTTACTCTTTTTACCTTTTATTTTTGCTGGGAGCACATTGACTAAACCACTTTCATAAGCTCTACAGTCTATCCTTAATACACATTCAGCGCAGTTAGGATTTTTTGGTTTACATTGAAGAGAACCAAAATCCATGATCGCCTGATTATATTCTGCGGGCTGATTCCGATCGAGCATTTCCTCCGCTAATTTGGAGAAGATCTTTTTACCTGAGGAACTATTAATAGGTTCTTCAATGCCAAAATATCGGGCTAAAACGCGGAAGACATTACCATCTAAAACAGCATGGGCATGGTTACTGGAGAAGGATGAAATTGCAGCAGCAGTATACTCTCCTACTCCCGGCAGCTTTAATAGCGACTGATAATCAGTAGGAAACTCAGCATTATGCAGCTCTAACACTTGCTTACTAGCCTTATGCATATTTCTGGCTCTGGAATAATAACCCAGTCCTTGCCAAAGTCTCAAGATCTCAGCTTCTTCTGCATTTGCAAATTTTGTTACATTCGGGTAAGTTTCTAAAAACCGAAAAAAATAAGGCATTCCTTGTTCAACTCTTGTCTGTTGAAGGATAATTTCTGATAACCAAATTACATAGGGATTCTTAGTCTCACGCCATGGTAGTGCTCTTTTATGCTCAGCATACCAGTTGAGTATACGTTCCGAAAATGACATAATACAAAGATGATAATTTTGTAGCTTTCCAACTCTCAAATAGTTATAAAATGTTAAATTTTCTTGCAATTATTTTAACATCTTCTATTTTTACGCCCGTCTAACATAAAGTGGGAGAGTAAAATACTATGACAAAAAAGAAGACTGCCGTTGAAATTCTAGACTCAAACGGCGATTCGAATTTGAAGATTCAAATTCCAACTATTGTTTTAAAGAACTGGAAATATATCCTAGCTGGAGGGATCTTCTGTATTTGTTTAATATGTGCAACTATTGTCTATGTTGCTACAAAAACAACAAGCGATCATTACGAGGAACAGTTAACAAAAAAGATTGAGGCATTGGAAGAAGCGAGACAAAATCTAGCTTTAGAAGAGGCGTCCAACCAATTAAGTACTGTTCAAATACAAAAATCATTTGATGCTATTGATAGTGCAGTAAACCAAATTAATGCCAAAATGCGCAAAAGAGGTTTAAAAGAATTTGCACCGAAGCTAAAAAATGCTGGTGGACCTGTTGAGGAAGAGGTTAATTTACCTGAATTAATCAAATACTATGAGGCAACCGTAAAGAGATTAGATAAAAAATTAGAAGGTGTTCCATTGGGTACTCCGCATAGTGGAAAGATCACATCGAGATTTGGATACCGCAGAAATCCGTTTACCAATAGAGGTATTGAGATGCATTCAGGAATTGATATCAGCGGAAGAACTGGCGAGCCTATTACTGCAACCGCAGCTGGAAAAGTAGTATTTTCAGGTTATAAGGGTCAGTACGGGAAAGTTGTGATTGTAGAACATACCAATGGATGGGAAACGAGATATGCTCACCTTTCGAGCACAAAAGTAAAAAAGGGTCAGAAGGTAGAAGCTGGACAATTAGTTGGAAAGCTAGGGAGTACCGGAAGATCTACAGGCCCGCATTTGCACTATGAATTACTGAGCTATGGTAGAAAGATCAATCCTGAAAAAACATTGATCTTTAACTAAAGAGAATAAAAAAACCTTTCTGAAAACAGAAAGGTTTTTTTATGTCTACTGATTTGCTAAGATTGCTTTTGCATCTTCATCTTCTAAGCGGTCTATTTCTTGTTTTAGAGTCTTTTCTAATCTTTGTTGAATTTTCTTGTATTTGGGCTCTCCATAAATATTCTTTAATTCTCTAGGATCTTTTTTCATATCGAATAACTCCCATCCATCTACTCTTTTATAGAAACGAATCAATTTATATCGACCATCACTTACTCCAAAATGTGGAGATACGGCATGTTCACCGTTTTCATAATAATGGTAATAGATTTGGTCTTGAATATCTTTTTTCTTTCCATTCAATAAGCTCAAGAAAGATTTACCTTGCATATCTTGTGGCACTTTAATTCCACTAAGTTCTAAAAATGTCGGTCCAATATCCACGTTGGAAACCATTCCATTAATTTTAGAATTAGGTTTGATCAAGCCTGGCATTTTCATCAACATCGGTGTTCGGAAAGATTCTTCATACATAAATCTTTTATCAAACCATCCATGTTCACCCATATAGAAACCTTGATCGGATAAGTAAAGGACCAGAGTATTTTCTTCTAAATTATTTTCTTTCAAATAATCCAATACCTTTCCAATATTTCTATCCATTGACTCAGCAGTATTTAGGTAATCAACCATATAGCGGTGGTATTTCCATTCAGCTAAAGCTTTTCCAGAAAGGTTAGATTTTTTTAATTCTTCATAAATTGGTTTATAATAATCAACGTATGCTTGAAATTGCTGGTCGGTCATTCTTGAGAAGTTTCCATCAACGCGCATTTTTTCGATATTTTCGAACATCTTCAAATCATAGCCCATTTGCATATCCTTGTCAATACTCATTTCTTGCAGAGCTGCTGCTTTTCTCGTGGCATAATCATCAAAGAATGTTTCTGGCAGTGGGATTGTTTTACTATCATTCTTACCAAAATCTTCAATAGCAGGCATCCAGGTTCTATGGGTATTTTTATGGCCAATGATTAAACAGAAAGGTTCTTCTTTATTTTGATCCTTTAACCAATTCAGAGCTTTATCAGTAACTAAATCTGCCACATAACCTTGTTCTCTTTCTACCACTTCTTTTTCACCTTCTTTACTGGAAATAAAATCAGGATTAAAATAATGTCCTTGACCAGTTAGGATGCTATAGTAGTCAAAACCTTGCAACTGTCTTCCCAAATGAATTTTTCCGATCCAAGCCGTTTGGTATCCATTGTTGTGCAATTCTTTAACAAATGAATTTTGTCCATGGTTAAAGTTAGAGGTTTCATTATCCTTAAAGCCATTCTTATTACTGTATTTTCCAGTCAATAAACTAGCCCGACTTGGTCCACAAATAGAATTCGTGACATAACCTTTGGTAAACAGGGCTCCTTCCTTGGCTATTCGGTCCAGATTTGGAGTATGTGCAATTTTGGAACCATAGGCACCTATTGTTTGATAGGAATGGTCATCGGAAATAATGACTACAATGTTTGGCTTCTTTTGAGCCTGAGAAATTAAGCTAATTAAGCAAAAACAAATAATTGTTAGTATGCGCATGATAATATTTAAGTTTAGGAAGCCTCAAATATACGCAATGCTTCGGAATCATCTTGTTTTACAATTTCATCTTTCAACATTTTCATCATTTCCTTTTGTTTCTCGGCGTATTTAGGATTGTCGAAGACGTTTTTCATTTCTTGAGGATCTTTACTCAGGTCATAAAGTTCCCAAGAGTTCACTTTATTATAGAAACGGATCAGTTTATAACGACCGTTGCTGACTCCAAAATGTGGAGATACATTATGCACCCCATCTTCATAATAATGGTAATAAAGGTCTTTTCGAACACCTTTCTGACCATGTATAATTGGAGTAAAGGATTGACCTTGAATATCCTCAGGCACAGATACCCCTGCCAACTCCAATAAAGTTGGAGCAATATCTATAGTCATCAATAGATCATTGACTTTTCTTGATTTCTTAATTTCTTTTGGGAACCTCATCATCATTGGTGTTCTAAAGGATTCTTCATACATAAATCGTTTATCAAACCAACCATGTTCTCCCATATAGAACCCTTGATCAGACATATAAATCACGATGGTATTTTCTGTCAAGTTGTTTTGGTCCAAATAGTCCAGAACTTTCCCAATGTTTCGGTCCATTGACTCTGCGGTATTGAGGTAATCGGTCATATAGCGTTGAAATTTCCATTCTGCCAATTTTTTAGGATCAGAAAGGTCTCTGCTATTAAAATCCTCCTTTACTTTCGCGTAGTAATTTCTATATTTCTCACGATCAGATTCATCCATTCTAAAGAAATTGGATTCTTTCATCCATTCTTCATCGTTCTTAAACATTTTAAGGTCGTAGGTTAGCAACATATCCTTACTGACCTGCATTTCTTGAATTTTTGCGGCTTCTCTTCCGGCGTAATTATCATAGAAATTTTTAGGTATTTTAAATTTTTTATGGTCATTTTTACCAAAATCCTGAGGGTCAGGATCCCATTCTCGGTGGGTAGCTTTATGGCCAAGAATCAGACAAAAAGGTTTTTCCTTATTTAAGGTATTCATCCAATTAAGGGCTTTATTGGTTACAATATCGGATACATAGCCATTTTCACGGATCATAGTTCCATTTTGATTTTTGAAATCAGGGTTGAAGTAATGGCCTTGATTGATCAAAATATCGTAGTAATCAAAGCCTTCTAAGGTATCCCCTAAATGTTGTTTTCCAATCCAGGATGTAGTATATCCGGCTTTATGCAACTCTTTAATAAATGAATTTTGGCTATGGTCGAAGTGGGAGTTTTCATTTTCCTTATACCCATTTTTATGGCTATACTTTCCAGTCAATAAACTTGCTCGGCTCGGGCCGCATAGGGAATTATTCACGTAGGAGCGGTTGAAAAGCAGTCCTTCATTCGCAATGCGATCGATATTTGGGGTATGGCCATATTTAGATCCATAAGAAGAAATACTTTGGAAAGAATGGTCATCCGAAACAATAATTATGATATTTGGGGATTTTTGTCCCAGTGCTGATGAAATCCCGATGCAGAATAACAAGAAGTAGGTCAAGTATTTAATCATAAATAAATATACAAAATCCATCCTTAAAACTTGTAGGTAAAAAATATTGGAAATTAGCATAAAATATTAGCCCTTGATATTTGAGGAATCAATAAAAATGAGGACTTTTGCGTAATAATTTCATTACATGAAAAAGATTTTCACCTTCATTTTTACAGCTTGTTTATTCCAGATTTCATTTGCACAACAAGAGGTTAATAAGATCGATTACAGCATCTCAATCGAAGAATCCTTCAAGGAAAAATTAAAAGAATTAGAGGCTAACGAGACAGATCCTTCAGATTTATTCAGGACAATCCTTGAAGACATGGAGGGTGAAATTGTATTAGAAGCATGGATTGGAAAAAGCGCTAATAAAATTAAGTCAAATTTATTTCAAGATTGGGTTTATCTGCGCGATACAGAGGCAAAAACCTTATTCCGAATAGATACCACTACCGAACGCTATTCTGAGATAGACTATTTACCAGAGAATATTGAGGAATATCCAATTAACTTCAAATCTGAGGAGAGTGCGACTATCTTAGGCTTTCCATGTAAATTGGCCGTTATAGAAATTTTTTCAGAGGATTCTTCTGATGAATCTGGAAAGGTAGAAATATGGTACACTGAAAAGATACCACAAATTTTTTGGGGGAATTATCAATATCTGAATCAAATTCCTGGGGCTGCATTAAAGATTTCGACGCAAGGGGTTGCATTTTATGCCAAGAATATTGAGAAGTTGAAGGTTTCAAATGATTATTTTCAAGTTCCAAAAAACTACAGTATCGTAGCAGACCTAGATCCTATTATTGATTACAAACCTGAGAACATTGAATTAGGGGAAGACATGGTCGCTTATTACGATTCCACCAGTTTTTTATATGGCTTGAAGACTATTTCTGGAGATATCATTACTGAACCAAATTTTTTGAGCTTAACAGCCTTTAACGATGGAGTTTCTATTGCGATAGATGAAAGTAATACCTCTGCCTTGATCAATAAAAAAGGGAAAAACATAACGGAATATATCTACGATTTTATCACATATGATTCAGAATTGAACGCTTATATCTATTCAAAAGAAGATAAAATGACTGTGATGGATGAACATGGAAAAACCATCTGGTTCACTGAATTTGATAATATAAATCCATTTTCATCGCAATATACTATTGTGAGCAATGGTGATAAATATGGTTTGGTTGATAAAACCGGAAAGATCATCGTTCCGTTGACCTACAGTAGTATTAGTTCCAACAATAGTAAATATTTTGTAGTAGAGGAAAATAACAAATCTGTCATCTATGAAATAATAGGAAATAAATTGGTTACAGATGCTTACAAGTTTTTATTTACCACTGAAATGGACGATGTGTTTTTAGCATCTTCGGATGGTGAAACCTATGGACTTATTAATCCAACAGGAAAGATTATCTTGCCATTCGAATATGAATTAATTGATGTTTCAGGGGATGGACAAGTTTCGGTTGTTAAAACAGGAGAAACGGACGTAAAGACAATACATATAGATCTAAAAAAATAAAGGCAGACATGACATTTCAAATTAATACCTTACACCGAGGTAGGTTCATCTGGATCCTATTAGGTTCATTATTTTTTGTAGGGTATTTACTTTCTATGAGCAATTTTCAGGAGATTTATAAAATTCTGATATTATTATTTTGTATACCGGCGATCATGTGGTCAGCGGTTAAATTCAGTAAACAAATCTCCACCTGGGAAGTTGACAATAGTAACATTAGCATTACCAAATTTGGAAAGGCAACGACTATTCCCATAGCAGATATTTCTTATTTAAAAAATCACATTCGTTCAGGAGGAAACCTTTTAGCTTTTCATACAAAGGGAAAATCGGGTACAGTTCGAGTATGGCGGAACAAGATATTTGCCAGTAATGATCAATTTGATGATCTAATTCAAGTCATAAAAGAACTAGGCATCGACATTGTGATTGGCTAAGGCTATGATTTTCGAGTGTTAAATTTTATATATTTGGCATTATGAATCTAAAAAACACCCTTGGCTTATTAGTCTTGGCATTTTGTTCCTTGACGAGCTTTGCACAACGCAAGTCTTATTGGGATCAGAAAGTCGATTATACCATGGATATTGATGTCAACGAGAAGACATTTCAATATGATGGCAAAATGAAAGTTAAATACAGCAATAATTCTGGTCAGGAATTGAACAAAGTATACTTTCATTTATATTTCAATGCTTTCCAACCGGGAAGTATGATGGACGAACGTCTAAAGAATATTCCAGACCCAGATGCGAGAATGGTTAGCAATATTGGGACAAAAGAAAAGCCCGTTCGTCAGAGTCGGATTTCGGCTTTAAGTCCCGATCAAATTGGATTTCAGAAGATCAAATCTGTGAAGTACAACGGCAGCGAGGTAACATTTAAGGAAGATGGGACAGTTTTGGAAGTTATTTTACCCACTCCAATTAAAGATGCAAGTACGGTTGAATTTGATTTAACTTGGCAGGCACAGGTTCCTGAGCAAATCCGTCGTAGCGGACGTAATTCTAAGGAGGGTGTAGCCTTTTCAATGACGCAATGGTATCCAAAGATGGCTCAATTTGATGAGTTCGGATGGCACTTAGATGAGTATATTGGTCGAGAATTTATTGCTCCATTTGGAAATTTTGATGTTACGATCCATATCAACAAAGATTATGTCATAGGTTCTTCTGGTAAATTACAAAACCCTTCTGAGGTAAAAGGATATGTAAAGAATGCGAAGATAAAGACCAAAAACAACAAGGCCTCATGGCATTATAAAGCTGAGAACATCCATGATTTTGCATGGGCAGCAGACCCTAAGTTTGTTGTAGATTCAGCAAAAACAAAAAATGGAACCAGTATTTATACGATTTTCTTACCTACGGACAAAGAGGTTACAGATAACTGGAAAACAGCCTTAGGTCTAGCTACTGAGTTTTTTGATTTCACCAGTGAAAATTTCGGAGCCTATCCTTGGAAAACCTATTCCATTGTTCAAGGAGGTGATGGTGGAATGGAATATGGTACAGCAACACTTATTACAGGCGGAAGAAATTTAAAAGGACTTGTTGGGGTTATTTTCCATGAGGCAGCGCATTCCTGGTATCAACAATTATTCGGCATCAATGAAACCGTTGATGAGTGGATGGATGAAGGGTTTACAAGTTATATTGAGGAATTAGCCTATACGGAGTTATTCGAGAAGCCAAATGTCAGAGCCCTTAATCCAATTGGTTCAGCATATAATTCCTATTATCGCCTAGCGAAATCAGGCAAAGAAGAACCTATGAGCTTATTGGCGGATTACTATAACACAAACTTTGCCTACAGCATAGAAGCTTATAGCAAAGGAGGCGTATTAGCAGAACAAATGGGCTATATAATTGGAAAGCAGAATTTACAAAAGACCTTTTTGAACTTCTATGATATTTGGAAATTTAAACATCCAACTCCTAATGATTTTAAACGCGTAGCGGAAGAAACATCAGGGTTGAATTTAAAATGGTATTTTAATTTATTTATCAATACGACCAGAACTATTGATTATGCAATCAGCAATGTTACTGATCAAAATATAGAAATTCTGAATAAGTCCAACTTTGCGATGCCAATTGACTTATTGGTAGAATATGAAGATGGAAGCAAGGAATTGTTTTATATTCCATTACGTGAAATGCGTGGAGAAAAACCTGTTGAGAATTTTGAGATTTACAATGGGGTAAAAAGAACGATATTAACGGATTGGTTTTGGACAAAACCTAATTACTCTGTTCCTGTGAGCAAGAAAGTCAAAAAAGCTTGGATTGATCCAACACAGCGTTTAGCAGATATTAATTACGATGATAATTCATATGGATTATAGAATTGTAAGGATTTAAGAAAAAGGCTATTCTCGGTTGAGAATAGCCTTTTTCTTTGATATCTTGTTCAGGAGTCGTCCTGCAATTAAAGTTAACTCCAATTGCAATGTATAGTTACATGATGCTTTCCAATAAAGTTTTCAATTCGGCAACCAATTCAGGGTTTTGTTTGGCGATATTTGTTTTTTCAGACGGGTCTGATGCTAAGTTGTAAAGTTGATCTTCAGGGTTATTTCCGAGTTCAGTATTTGTCAGCTTACTCATGGCTTGCCCCTTACTTGGTTTGATGTATTTATAATTACCTCTGGTAATTGAAAATGTACCAGCTGATTGAACTAAGTACTCTCTTCCTTTTTTATCTTTTCCAATGAATGCCGGCCAAATATTTTCGCCATCTAATTCCAATTGTGCTGGCAAAGGTTTTCCGAAGAAACTTGCAAAACTAGAGAGCAAATCCATTTGGCACAGCAATGCGTCGGAAACTTGATTCTTTTTAATTCCTTTAGGCCAGCTCATAATAAATGGTACTCTAGTTCCACCTTCAAATGCAGAGTATTTCCCGCCCCGGTAAATTCCGAAAGGGTTGTGACCATTAAGCTGGGTAACTGCTCCATCGACATAACCATCATCCAAAACGGCCCCATTATCACTGGTAAAAATTATTATAGTATTTTCGAAGAGACCATTATCCTTCAAGGTCTGAATAATTTCACCAACGGTATGGTCCAGCTGTAAGATTGCATCGCCACGATATCCCAATCCACTTTTACCTTTAAACATTGTGGAAGGCATTCTCGGGACATGGGGTTCGGTAGCATGATAGCTCAAGAAGAATGGTTTATTTTTATTTTCGCGAATGTACTGGATAACCTTATCCGCAAAAGTCATGGTGACTTCTTCGTCTACCCATCTTGCTTGTAATCCTCCCGTCATCCATCCTATTCTACCGATTCCATTAATAATGGTTTGATTATGTCCATGGTTGGGACTAGCTTTCATTTTCAACAATTCAGGGTTTTCAAGTCCTGTAGGTTCAGTACCAATCTTTTGTTTATATGAAACTTGAATAGGGTCATTTGGGTCTACTCCTACTACTTTGTGTCCTTCTAGAAATACTGTTGGAACGCGATCAGCAGTTGCCGGGAAAATATAGGAGTAATCATAGCCCACTTCTATAGGTCCTGGTTTGACCTCCTGATTCCAGTTTTTTTCTACCTGACTTCCTAATCCAAGGTGCCATTTTCCAATAATTGCTGTTTGATAACCCTGTTGTTTAAAAAGTTTTGGCAAGGTCATTTGGGCAGTATCAATAATTAATGCAGCATCACCAGGAAGAACACCTGTTCCGGTTTTTCTGAAGGGATATTTCCCGGTCATCAAGGAATAACGGGAAGGGGTACAAGTTGCGGCTGAGGAGTGTCCATTGGTGAAACGAATTCCAGCACTAGCAAGTTCATCAATATTTGGAGTTTTTATTTTATCTGCGCCATAAGCACTTAAATCACCATATCCTAAATCATCGGCATATATCATGACTACATTAGGTTTCTTTTGTGCGAATGATATCAAAGGCAACAAAAACAGAAATAATAAAGCATCCTTCAGCATAAAATAATTGATCTTCATAGAATTGAATGGGTTTAGATTTTATTCGAAGATACTGAAATTATTGAAAGAGTAAATCAAGGATAAAAAACGAGAGCTATCAAATTGATAGCTCTCGAAAATTCCAATGATTATTTGAACGATATTCCCCAGTTTTTATTGGCTTTATCGACCATTTCAAATTCGAGGGTTCCGCCATTTAATATATCCTTGTGTGATATTTCAGCTTTATTTAGAGGTTTGCCATTTAATTTTGCGGATTGAATATATTTATTTCTATCAGAAGCATTTTTGGCGATTACCGTAAATGTTTTACCATTTTCCAATTGAATGACTGCTTTATCAAAGAAAGGGGAACCAATGCTATAAAGTGCAGAGCCAGGGGTAACAGGGTAAAAACCAAGTTGGGAGAACACGACGAAAGAAGAAAGGCCTCCACCATCTTCATCACCTGGCACCCCCATTAAATCATTTCTGAACCACTGTTTTATGAGGGTTTTGATTCTTTTTTGCGTTTTCCACGGTTGTCCTGCATAATTATACAAATAAGGAATATGTAAGGAAGGTTCATTTGCCATTGAAAATTGGCCGACATTACCAGTATGGTCAGGCAACTGTTGATAAAAATCAAATTTCGATCTTCCCAAAGGTTGAATAAACATTTCATCCAAGTAATTGACGAACTGTTCATTTCCACCCATTAACTGGATTAAATCCGGAATATTGTGCTGTACATCCCAGCGATAAATCCAGGCATTGTTTTCCCCATAATATTCTCTAGCACCCTGACCTCCGGAAAAAACATAATCAAAAGGTTCAATAAACTTACCTTTTTCATCCTTAGGGTGGAAAAACTTAGTTTCCTGATTGAACAGGTTTCTATAGTTCTGAGAAAGCTTGATAAACTTCTCATAATCTTCAGTTTTTCCAAGCTGTTTTGCTAATTGCGCAAGACACCATAGATCATAGGAAGTTCCTAGTGTAACTGCTACAGGCTGACGTTTTTCAAAATCATTTACTTCGGGGATAGTTTCTTTTTCACCTGGATGTAAGGCAGGAATGTATCCCTTTTCATAGAAGAATTGATCTAGTTTTCCGGCAGGTTTTCCTGACCATGGGGCTAATGTTTTTTCTGTTATAGCACCTTTTGCAGCACGGTAAGCTTCTTCGATGTTAAAGGAACAGATTCCTTTTTCATATGCATCCAAGATTGCAGCTACACCATGATTAGAATTCATTCTACGGCTGTCACCAGTAATTTCAGGGAAAGTGGGAAGCCAGAAATTATCCATTTGCTCAGACATCCGGACAAATGACTGCAGAATATTTCCTTCCTTTTTGGTATCAATAAGGACATTCAAAGGGTGATGAGCACGATAAGAATCCCAGATCCAATCATCAGTAAAGAAGGGGACACCTTCGTCTGTATGAATTTTCCCATCGAATGCGCTATAATAGCGGCCATCTTCAGAGATGTTTACAGGTCTTTCAAAAGTTCTATAAAGAGAGGTATAAAAGATATTCTTATCATTTTCATTATTTCCTTCCACTTTAAGTTTTCCTAAAGCTTTATTCCAAATTGCTTTTCCATTTTCTTTAACTTTTGCCAGGTCAAAGTTTTTAATTTCGCGATTAAGATTTGCCTTAGCTTGTGCGGCATCAATAAAAGATATTCCATAGCGGACCTTTAATTTCTGTGCAGAATTAGGGAAAGTCAAAATCAGGTTAGCCTGTTCACCAGTAGCATCAGAGGCTTTATTAAGTTGGCCATTGACGATACTTTCAACAGAAGTAGGTTTTTGATCAATTTCAGCATAGATATACACTTTAGTATTATTGCCGATATCTTGGCTACCTGAAATCCCAGTGTTATCCCATTTAACCTCTCCCCGACGGCTGTTAAAGATTAATTGATTTTGTCCTGATTTTTCAAAATCCAATTCATATATGGCTGCTTGATGCGATACGGCAAATTTGACATCAATGTTATCCTCATCCAAATAAACAGAATAGCTGTAAGGATTTATGATTTCCTGGTCATAGCTATAGTTCAAGATCGGCTTTAAATCTCGAGTACCGGCAGTTAAAGGGCTAAGATTGAAGGCAGAGCTTCCGCGATGACTGGTAACAATCAAAGGTAAACCACGCAATCTATCGGAAGTATAATCTGACCTTTCGGGATAAACTCGCAATAATGAGTTTGGCAAGTGAACTGTTGGATAAGTTGGTACCAATAGGTGGGAGATATTTCCCATATAGGGGTTTACATAGTCTACTTCTGTTTTTTGTGCTTGAACTTGAGCGACAGAAATAAAAATCATAGCAACGGTTGCAAAGTTTCTTCCTTTGTTCCAAATCCTAGTAAACTGAGGGATCTTAATTTTCAGCATTTGATCTTGATTTAAATTTTAGATTTAGCATTACCGTTATAAAAACTTTTATAGAAAGGGAATTCTTATCGGTTTACAATAGGGCAACACTCAAATTTAATAAAAAAAATTATTAATAATAGTCATGATAAAAAGGTTTTAGCTATAATTTTAAGTAACATTTTCACATAAAAAAATCCCATTAGAAAAATGGGATTTTGATGTATATATAAATATTAAATTATTTCAATTGCATATGTTCAAGGTTTTTACCCATTAGGCTTTTCATTCCAACAACTTTGAAACCTAATCTTTCATACAATTTTTTCGCTTTTGGATTATCTTCATCGACCAACAAACCTAGGACAGCCTTTTGTTTCAAGATATATTCATCAATTAAATATTTAATAATAATCGATCCCAAGCCCTTTCCTTGTTGATTAGGATTTACTGCAATGCAATCAATATAAAATTCACCAGCTTGAGTTTCATCTTCGGGGTTAAAACTCCTTTGATATTTGTTTTCCACTAAGTCTGCCACAGGTTTTCTAAGTTCGTAAAGGTTTGCGCCATCATAAACAAGGGCAGTTGCTATCACGGTTCCATTTTCTTCAATCACCCAATTATGGTTATAAGAATATTGATTTCCTTCCTCCTTCACCAGATCAGTTAAAAATTCCAATGCAAGTTGTTTATCCTGCTTTCCGATAAAACGGTAAGCAATTTCTTCCATTGCCAATAGTAAATATTCTGCGATCTGTTCTGAATCCTCCTTTAATCCTCTTCTAATAATCATTGTTATAAATTTTTTGCCCTAAGATAAAGATTAATCTAAAAATTGACGAGGATGAGTTTATACCCGTCATCAGTCCGAAGGAATTCAAATGATTCCGCTGCAAAAGGAAATTCATCGTAAAAAGACAAGGTAATGACCGGATACTTTGCATCTAATGAATCACCACATTGATCCAGGAACCTTCTATAGGACTCGCCCTCAAATATGAAATAATTTAAGCTGGATTTATAAATGCAGAATTTTTTCGACCCGTTTATAACAGATTCGAACAGTTCCTTTAATTTATCAATGTGTCGGTTGATAAATCTAGGGCTTTCCTCAAATCCCCATTTACTTTGGTAGTCATCCCAAAAGGCGATGCTGTCATAGGAATTGGCGATCAACTGTTCAGCTGTTATTTCTAAGGGGAAAAGTTTGGGGAAGAGCTGTTCAAACTCTTTATTATAGTCCATAAATGCATATGTATTCCCATCTATTCCATTAAATTTTATCCATGTGCTATCTTCAGGAATGGAACCATTAATACTCACTTGGTAAAAATTCAGGTCATCATTGTAAGGGAAATCCTCAATAATTATTTGATTATTTGTATCGATCAACATGCTTTTCCCACCAACAAAATAGGAGTGTTCATCATCTGGGGTATCTCTTTTCCTTTGGGCTCCCTTTAGTGCATTAATAAATCCATTTTTGACATGTCCGAGATCATTATAGATTGCTGGAATTTGGATTTCGCCTTTGGCGTTTAGCATGCCTACCATATCGTTTTCACGATCATAGAATCTGATAAAGCCTTCATTTTCGCAATCAGGAACATTGTCGAAAAAATAGAGGCTGTCATACCCAAGCTTTCTCCCGGTCTTGGTCAGGAAATAATAATCAAAATCTTCCTGATCGTTTTGCTCTATTACTGAAATGATATTCTCAAAAGAACTGGGGATACCGGAGACTGGTTTTAGGGAGAGAGGAATAATAACTTTTCCTTGTTGGTCATGATAGCCGACCTGAGTCGAATCGGCATTATAGAATGCTTTTAGGTTTCTACTGGTTTGCGAGAAAAGGACGTTAGGAAGCAAGAAAGCACATAAAATTAATAGTAGTTTCATACATTAAAGATTAGCAAAAAGTCAGCTTTATATGACAGGGACTTTATTAAAAATGCATTAACGTTTTTTCTTACTTTTCTTTTTCTTTTCAAGTTGATCTATTCGGGCGGTCAAAGCAGCAATAGTTATTTCTTGAGATTGTATTGTTGCTTGTTGAGCATTAATTACTTTTTCGAGGGCTGCAGCTAGGGAGCCATTATCAACGGGTTTATCTATTTTAGAGGGGAGTGTTATTGCGACTTCGTGGAGTTGTTGATTATCTTCACGGCGCATTTCACCAGCACCAGAGATCAACCATTCTGGCGATATATCGGCATAGCTAGATAAAATTGTGGCTATTGCATCAGAACCCAAGGCGGAGTTCTTTTGTACTCCTTTGAAATTGGCATAGGAAAGACCCAACCCTTTAAAAAATTCCACTTTATGGATTCCTTTAGATTCAGCAATTAGGAGCACCCTTTCTTTGATATTACTCATAGTATTTATGTTAATAAGTTTGGATAAAATATAGACTAAATTTATTAATATTTTCAGGAATGGCAATAACTTAACAATAATATAACAAGCTAATTATTAAAAGAGTTGAGTGAATTAGGCGAAAAATATTCTGTAAAAAAGAAATAATCAGAGGATTAGGAGACAAAAAAAGCCAGCAATAAAATTGCTGTCTTAAATTAATCTTAGTATTTAGAATTTGAAGTTAAAACCTAAGTTAGCAGCGCCAAAATTTGCATCATTAGAAACTCCACGATAACCAGCGAAGACTTCCCATTTTGATTGTTGATAACCTACTTTTGGCAAGTATTTAAAGCCACCGCCATCTTCACCACCAGAGGTAGTAATGGCATATCCTAAGTCGGCACCGATAAAGAATTCAGGTACGATAGAATATTGTCCAGAAGCTGCGACAGGGATATAGTTAAAATCAGAAAAGCCTTCATCTTTCCATTCTTTTTTCAGGAAGAAATTTTGAAAGCCTACGGTTGCACCAGCTTGGAATTTATCGCTAATATTCCATAGATAAGCAGCATCTACCCCTGCTGAGAAAGAAGTTGCATCTTTAATATCTCCTAGCGGAAGACCCACATTGGCTCCAATTTTAAATTGTCCAGCGATTTGTGCATTGGCACCTAAGCCAAATAGTAGCATGGCTCCAGCAAATAATAATTTTTTCATGTGAAATAGTTTTATGTGATTGATTTTTAACAAATATTTCAAAAGCCGTTCCATGATTTCAATAGAAAGAAAATCTTCTTCACTCACAAGAAAACCTGTTTAAACAAATAATTAAAGCTGATTTTTAGTTTACAAACAATATTAAACAAACCGACTTTTACTTTATATTTATTTAACATAAATAAACTAATAAAATAATAAACTATCCACTGTAAGTTCAAAGGATCAAAAGATTGAGAGAATCTTGATGCAGAAATACCTTCGTTCCTTTCATCAGGGTGCATGGTCAGCATATTATGGTCATTTAAGAACAGGATATCCAAGTTTTGCAAAGACCAATCCCAATCATGTTGCATACCGATGGATGTATCCACAATCGGAATATTTAACAAATCCTACCAATGTTGCTGCAGCGATTCAAAGTCAATACTCTGGGTCTGATGTAATTACGGCTAAACCTTGGTGGTTAAAATATTACCAAATAAATTATCTAGAGTAAGGTCGGAAATTGATTTTCCGACCTTTTAATTTTATAATAATTTCTATTTACTGATACTTTGGGTACCAAGATATTTGACTTCCACTCTTCGATTTTTTGCTCTACCTTCTTCAGAATCTTTACCATCAGCTGTGGTATTCTCAGCAATCGGTTCATCTTCACCCTTACCTTCCGTAATAAACTTATTTTCCAAACCGTGTTTAAGCAGCCAGTCTTTTACGGAATTTGCCCGTTCTAAGGATAGTTTTTTATTGTAGCTATCCTCCCCTTTAGAATCGGTATGTCCAGTAATTTTCACGGGCTCCCCTCCCATTGCTTCCAGATTTGCGGCTAATTTACCTAACACTTGCTCGGCTTCAGGTTTTAATGTTGATTTATTGAAATCGAACAATTGGTCAGCTCCCAGTTGCACATCCACATTAAGGTTACTTTGGTCAGCAGATAAATTACTACCAGTAGTAGTTAATGTGTTACTTTCAACGCTGACGGTTTTGTGTTCTTGAGACAAAGAATCCGGCGACTTTTCTGTTATTTGGACAGAGTCACTGGTTGATAAAGTTTCAGAAGTCTGCTGAACATTTTTTTTATTCCCATCATTATTACAGGCTCCGAGCAGAATTACTAGAGCGAGTCCATTCCATAAACCTATTTTCCTCATACTATCTGGTAATTGGTAATGCGTCAAAACTTCCGTAATCTCCTAGCGTTAAGCTAATAGTTTTTGAATCGGGAGCAGGGACAGCAAATTTTAAACTTATCAAAACGATTTTATCCGATCCGAGATACCATAATTTTTGACCGTCTGCTTTAGTTGGAGTAATCATAAATTGACCGGCATCATCTTTCAGAAGGCTGTTTTTCTTTGCTGTTGCATCATCTATATAATAAATTGTTGAGGGAGGGAAATTAATATTTATGGCGTTTTTCTCGGAATTATCTAAGATTAATTCCACATTCAAAATACTGCCAACGACACTTACTTTAGTTACGTTCAAAGTACCATCATTTACTTGTTTAGTAGCAATAACGTGGGTTTCAGGTTTGGCAGAATCAGTTTTTTCGACTTCTTCTACAATTAATTTAGTTTCGGGTACAACTTCTACAATTGTATCGGTATCATTTTGGCTGGTATTTTCCTTATTGGAATTAGAGCAAGAAGTTGCTAATACCAGACCCATACCAAAGGAAATAATTAATTTGTGTTTCATAGTAGTTTTTTTTAAATAAAATTTATAGTTGGTCTCAGGAAAGAATACTCAATTTTTATACCAAAAGAACATTGTGGGCATTCTATTGAATCCAGAACTTATCAATTTTTGGGCACATGACACCACATGATGGATAAACTAAAGGAGTTTATTAACTTGAACTATGCGTCTAACCATTTTGCTTTTAATTAGCTTAGGGATAACCTATTCCGCTTCTGGCCAGGACCAGAAACAAGCTAAATTCATTGGTCCAGTTCACTTTAAGAAGGTAAAAGTTTCATCGGAGACCTATGAATCTGTAGGGGTATTTGATGTAAATGGGGATGGAAAGCCTGACTTGGTTTCTGGAGCTTTTTGGTATGAAGGTCCCGACTATGTTCAAAGACATTTTATTGCAGAAGTAAAGCGAGTTGATGAATACTGGGACGAGTTCATGCATATACCGATGGATGTCAATGGAGACGGAAAGATGGATTATATAACAGGCGGATGGTTTGCTGGAACGCTATTTTGGATGGAAAATCCTGGGGACAATGGTGCTTGGAAGAAACATAGTATTGATTCAACGGGCAATATTGAAACTGCCAGAGCATTTGACTTGGATGGCGATGGTCATCTAGAAATTATTCCAAACAATCCAGGCCATCCCCTAAAGTACTATAAATTGGTCTTGGATGGCAATGGCAAAGGAACAGGGAAGTTTGATAAGGTAGATGTAGCAGCAACTCAAGGTCATGGAATGGGTTTTGGAGATGTGAATGGTGATAAAAGAATGGATATCATTGTCAACAACGGTTGGTTGGAAGCTCCCTCAGACGCAAAAGGGAAGTGGATTTTACATCAGGAATTTGATTTTGGAGATGCAAGTATTCCAGTTTTGGTTTTCGATATCAATAAGGATGGGAAAAACGATCTTATTGTTGGGCAAGGGCATTCCTATGGGCTGCATTGGTATGAACAGAAGGTTTCATCACAAGGCAAACGGGAGTGGATAGAACATCCCATAGATTTGAACAATTCTCAATATCATACTATGGAATGGGTTGATATCGATGCTGATGGAGAACAAGAGCTAGTTACGGGCAAGCGATATAGAGCTCATAACGGAAAGGATCCTGGGGCGAATGACCCAGTGGGTTTGTATTATTTCAAATGGAACGGAGAGTCTTTTACGAAAAATATAATAAGCTATGGCCCCTTGGATGAAGGTAAAGGGGCAGGGATATATTTTTCTGTAACCGACCTTCGGAATACCGGAAGGAAGGATGTTATTGTCGCTGGAAAAGATGGATTATATATTTTCTACAACGAGGGCCAGAAATAGGAATAAAAGAACAAGAATATTTCAGCAATAACTCGTATAGTTTTACTGCTTAGGTTAGAGTTAATTAAATTATTTCACATAGATAGAATTGAATCTCGCTCTATTATTATTTTCGTAGTCCATTGGCATAAGTTTATTATTTTTATAGAGTTCAGGTTTAAGATCAAAGTCAGGATCTTCCTTTAGAGTAGCCAAATAGACATCATTTCCTTTCACAAACAAAGCTGTTGCAGTGTAAACATTTCTGATATTGATATTCATTTGGTTTCCGTTTTTCCAAACTTTGACATTATTTAATTCCGTATTATTATTTGTACTGGTTATCCATGCGACATAGCTATTATTCCCTTCATGAAATATTTTTCTATTTCCAGCAAAGCTCCATTCATTTTCCGCAAAATTAATACTGTAAAATAGGCTTGAATTTTTATAAACTTTAAAACTTTTCTTTTTTGTTTGAGGATCTTCTGTAGCATAGACATAATAAAACAAGTCGGTTCCATTAGTTGCAATATCTACCGATGAATTATAAGAAAAACGTTTAAAGAGCTTACCATTTTTCCATACAATTCCATTCCATTTATTATTTGCCAAAGCACTTCCTGCCACATAAAAATCATTTCCAATGGTCAGCATATTACCCATCCCCCATCGAGACCCCACGGGTTCCAATTTATATGGTTTTCCATTTTTCCAGATACTATCCCATGTTGGGTCAACGCCATAACTATATCCATATAGGTATATATCTCCACTTTCGGCTCTATGGATCTGTTCCAACTCGGTATCATTTGATTTATCGACGAGGATTTTCTCCTCATTTTTCCAATACATTGCAGACCTAAAATTGGAAGGGTTAGCATCGGTAAATTCCTGGGTCATTCCGGCGATATAGATATCATTTCCATAACCAATAATATGGTTAGCCATTCCAAGTTTGCCGTTATCTAAAATATATTTCGGTATACCATTTTTCCATAACACCGGTGAATCAGTCTTCAAATCCCCCGCAACATAGACTTCAGTTCCAGCATATTCTTCAAAGCCTGATTCTGTTTCTGAATCGGGGTTCTTTGATTCTTTTTTACAAGATAAAAGACTGGCAAACAATGCTGCAAGGAAGAATAGGATAGTAATATTAAATCGCTTGTTCATAATTTTTTAATTAAATGAATATCCGAAATAACATAATATAGAAAAGTGAACAAAACTTAGGAATGGCTGAATTATATAATTTAGGCATAGAAAGCAGGAAAGTAGCTAAAAGAATAACCAACGAACTGGTTGTTGGATTCCGCAAGATGCTCAAAGATGATTTTTTAAAAGTGTCGTCCAATTTTTTTTCGGGACGCCTCACCTAAAATTATTACATCGTCTAAAGAAGTTAGGAATATCACATCAAAGGAATCAATTCTTTTTTTAATTACCGTTTATGCTTAATTCCTTAACTTTGCCTTTTCAAAACGGTTCCCAGAATGTTTAATTGCTTTAAAAATCAGATAGTTGCATTTTTAAAGTAACAAATGGAAAACATAGATTTATCTGTGTTTTTTGACATTTGGATTATATAACGCTAGATAATATCCGGAGAATAGAACCATTATTTGTTTTACAATGTACTAGGTACACTTTTATATATTTAATTCAATTTTTTTATTAATTATTATAATATCTCTTTGATTATTAAACAATGTTCACTAAATTCGTTTGTTCACGTAACGTGAACAGTTTAAAAAAATGAACAAATGGTGACTCAACAGGAAATCACGACGGTAAATAAAGCATTGAACAATCTCGAAAATGTAGCGGGTATACATGGAGAGTGGGAACATACTGATAATACAGAGATAAATGGAATATTGACAATTACTTTAGGCGAAAATCGAATTAAATTTAAAACGGACGTTAAGAACGAAATCCGCCATACACATTTAGAGCGAATTAGAACTCGAGCTTACGTAAATGATATGTTTTTGCTTTTGGCGAAAAATATTTTCCCTAAAGCTAAGGAAATGCTAAGAAATGAGAATATAGCGTATTTAGATATAGCTGGAAATTTCTATTTCCGCAATGAGAACTACTATATTTTTATTGAGGGAAACAAAATACCAACAGTGGAAAAAGAAAAACCTAACAGAGCATTTACTCCTACAGGACTGAAAATAGTGTTTTTATTGCTTACTGAAAAGAATGCTTTAAATTTGTCTTATAGGGAAATTGCTCATCGAGCAAATGTAGCATTAGGCAACGTTCCTTTAGTTATAAATAACTTACAAGAAGCCGGTTATCTAATCGCCAAAAATAGAAATAAATATATAATAACTCGTAAACGAGAGCTACTAGACCGCTGGATCACAGGCTATGGTGAGACCTTAAAACCAAAACTAAAGGTAGGGCGATATCGATTTTTAAAAAGTAACAAGTATTGGAAAGAGCAACAACTTGCGCCTGGTGATGTTTGGGGAGGAGAAGCTGGTGCGAACATAATATCAAATTATATTGAACCCGAAATAAAAATACTTTACACCAATTTATCGAAGATGGAGCTTATGACAAAAATGATGCTTGTACCGGACTCTAAAGGAGATATTGAAATCATACAGCATTTTTGGCAAGAAGCGGATAGTTTAGAGAAAAACTGTGCTCCGCCAATATTAATTTATGCTGATTTAATCCTTAGTCAAGATCCAAGAAATATAGAGGTTGCAGATTTTATTTTTAACAGTTATTTAAAAACTGATTTTTACTAATATGAGACACGGAGAACTTAAACATATATTTGATGTATTGGAGCGCAGCTTTAATCAATTAAATATAGACTTTTACTTAATAGGTGCATTAGCTAGACAGATATGGTACGAAAAAGGTAACTTAAGTTTTAGAACAACAAAAGATGTTGATTATGCTGTATTGGTGAGTAATCAAGATGAATACCAGCGGATCAGAGAGTATCTAATAGATACAGAAAAATTCACACCATATATTTAGAGGTAATGCATTTGTTCTAATTGCCCCAGATGGTACGCAAGTGGACATATTACCATTTGGTGAAATTGAAGATGATGGAAGTGTCACTGTTAAAGGACAAGGCATGACCAGTATTCGTGTAGATGGATTAATAGATGTATATAATAATGGGATAGAAGATGTAGATTTTGAGACTGGACATTCATTCAAAGTAGCAACATTACCTGCAATAGCCTTACTCAAGTTCATTGCTTACGATGATAGACCAGAACAGCGTCAAAAAGATGCTACTGATATCTCGAATCTGGTTGTCCATTTTTTTACATTAAATGATGAAATGATATATGAACATCATAACGATTTATTTGATGAAACAAAAGGTATCGTTTTCGAAAGTATTGGGCCTATTGTATTAGGGAGAGAAATGAGAAAAATTGGAAATAGCAACGTGGGTTTAGTAATAAGACTTAATAACATTTTAGAAAAGCATATACAAGAGGGTGAAAATAGTGCATTTGTACGATTAATGGTTAATCCATCAAATGATGATTCAACTATTGAAAGTGTTGTAGACACGTTAAAAGATATACATAAAGGTTTTAATAATTCTATATAAATATCTTTTTATACTTAATTCCTTAACTTTACTTTTTCAAAACTGAACGGGCACCCAGTATGTTTAATTGCTTTAAAAATCAGTAAGTTACAAACCAAAACTAACAAATGAAAAACATTGATTTCTAGTTGGTTTTTGACAATTGGATTATAAATTCCTGAAAATTTATAATCCAATTTATATATTTAGAACTACTTAATTAGAATTCAATGTTCTAAATTGTAATGGCGTGATTCCCTCTTTATTTTTAAATAATCGACTAAAATGCTGCGGATATTTGAATCCTAATTCATAAGCGATTTCATTAATGGTTTTGTCGGTTTCAAAGATTTTAGACTTCGCGATATCAATTGTTTTTAATTGAATGTATTCCTGTGCTGTTTTACCAGTTTCTTTTTTTATCAAGTCTCCAAAATAGTTTGCCGATAAATTGAGTGATTCTGCCATGTTGGAAACTGTCGGCAATCCTAGCGTAGTTGGTTTTTCTGAGGAGAAATAGGCATTCAACACCTGTTCAAATTTTTCCAAAACTCCTTTATTAGCAGACTCTCTGGTAATAAATTGTCTATCATAGAAGCGTTCACAATAATTTAAAAAAAGTTCAATGTTGGAAGCAATTAACTTCTTACTATGTTTATCAATAGCATGGTTCAATTCGTATTGAATCTTTTTGAAACAGTCCATTATGATATTCCGTTCATTCCTTGATAAGTGCAATGCTTCATTTGTATTGTATCGAAAAAAGTGATAATCTTCGATCATATTGTTGAGCGAAGTGCCTTTGATAAGATTAGGATGAAAAATAAGCCCGTGTCCCTTAGGCTGATAAATATCAACTTTGTTTTCAACGTCGATAACTTGTCCTGGTGAAATAAAAACAAGTGTTCCGTCTTCATAATCATAGGTATTACACCCATATTTTAAATCACCACAATGCACGTTTTTAAGGAAAATACAATAAAGTCCAAATGTCATTTTGGAACCTGTCCGTTTATGAGCTTTAGAAAAATCTATTACTGAAACAAGAGGGTGTAACGTTTCATGATTATTGAAAACATTATATTCATGTACTGTGTTGAAGATAAATTTATTGCTCATAGTTTCTGCTGTTATCTACTCAAAAATAAGTAATTAGAAGTCCTCCTTTTTAAAAAATATATAAATAAGTGATTATGGTAGCATATTCTGTAATACATATACGTATGAGGAATTATGATTTCAGATATTTGATGAACACAAAGATGAAATGAATTGTTGTTTATTCTAGTAAGGATAATGACGTAATACAAAGGAATATGAGAAATGGAATGATAATTTGTCTGAGTACCATTTTATTAGGAATGATGACAACTGAAAATACTATTGCGCAGCAGAAGAAGATAAAGCCATTGGTCATTGTTGAGCAAGGAAGTTTTGCTGTTGGTGGGATTAAGATCACAAATCCAGGAACTTTTAATGTGCAAGATGCGCTGAAACCCGAAGGGCAAACTTTGCATGGAGATCATGCTTATGTCTTTTATCAAGTTCCAGATAAAAGCAAGAAATTGCCTCTCGTTTTTTTACATGGTGCAGGGCAGTCCAAAAAAACGTGGGAATCCACACCGGATGGACGTGAAGGATTTCAAAATATATTCTTGCGAAAAAAATATCCAGTCTACTTGCTTGACCAGCCTCGAAGAGCTGCCGCAGGACGGACAACAGTAGCATCGGCTATTTCGACTACAGCCGACGAACAATTTTGGTTCACACAATTTAGGATTGGTAACTATCCTAACTATTTTGAGAATGTTCAATTTCCGCGTGATGAACAATCCTTAGCACAGTTTTATAGACAGATGACTCCGAATACAGGTGCATTTGATGCGAAGGTCATTTCTGATGCGATTTCAGGTTTATTTGACAGAATAGGGAGTGGTATTTTGGTTACCCATTCACAAGGCGGCGGACCAGGCTGGATGACAGCCATCCTAAATACCAATGTGAAAGCGATTGTGGCTTACGAACCGTATAGTAGTTTTTTATTTCCAGAAGGTGAAGTGCCTACGCCCATTTCTTCTACTGGATTATTCGGCGCTTTAAAAGGGCAAGCTATTCCTTTGGAAGATTTTCTTAAGCTCACTAAAATTCCTATTGTCATTTATTACGGAGATAACATCGCTGATGCACCAACTGATATTTGGAATAAAGATCATTGGCGATCAGGATTAGAAATGGCTCTAAAGTGGGCAGAAGTGATTAACAAGTATGGTGGCGATGCGACCGTGGTACATCTTCCAGAAATTGGAATAAAAGGAAATACGCATTTTCCATTTTCAGATTTGAATAACGTGGAGGTCGCAGAAGCGCTTTCAGATTGGTTAAAAAGTAAAGGTTTAGACAAGTAAGATGAATATGATAATTTCACTGAAAATAGTTATGGCAGGTGTTGGATTGACTATTAGCTTACTAAGTTTTGGTCAAAAAAAACCAGAAAATCCTTTCGGCTTAGTCTACAAAGGAGCTATTACAAAAAATATGGATGGTACAGTTCAAATTCATTCTGTTAATTATTCGTTGAATGGAATTAATATCGCTGCAAATGTGTACACGCCCGCAGGATATAATAATTCAAAAAAGCATGCCGCTATCGTCATTGCTCATCCTAACGGAGGTGTAAAAGAGCAAGTTTCGGGGATGTACGCACAACGTTTAGCGGAGCAGGGCTATATTACGATTGTGGCAGATGCAGCGTATCAGGGCGCTTCAGGTGGATTGCCACGAAATGTAGATAAGCCATCAAATCGTATTGAAGATATTCATGGAATGGCAGATTTTATTTCCAAATTCCCAGGTGTCGATACTGATAAAATTGGTTTGTTAGGAATATGTGGTGGAGGTGGCTATGCCCTCAAGGCTGCGCAAGGTGATAAGCGTTTTCAATCCATAGCTACGTTGAGTATGTTTAATTCGGGGCGCGTTCGTCGCAATGGTTTTTTGGATAGGGATGTAAAGACTGTTCAAGAGCGTTTGGTTAAGGCGTCTCAAGCGCGTCAGCAGGAAATTTTAACTGGCGAAGTTTCCTATTTGGGAACTGCAAATCCTACGGATGAGGAAATCGAAAAAATTTCTACCGATTTGTATCGTGAAGGTTATGCTTATTATTACCGTACACATGCACATCCCAATTCTACGTTTAAATACACCGAAAGTAGTTTGATAGATTTAATGACCTTTGATGCTAATACGAATATGGATTTAATAACTCGACCTTTGCTAATGATTGTGGGAAGCAAAGCAGATACCAAATACATGAGCGACGAAGTATATTCTAATGCTATCAGTATGCTGCATAAAGAGTTTTTTGTGTTAGAAGGTGCTTCACATATAGAGACCTATTGGAAAGAAGTCTATGTCAAGCAAGCGGTGGATAAGTTGGTTAGTTTTTATGGTGATACTTTAAAATAATTAGATATGAAGATTTTTGTTAAATGTTTTGTGGTCGGATTGTTTCTTACGTGGAATATTTCATGCACGTTTGCTCAAGAAAAAGCTGTTGAACAGGAAATTATCACCTTGTCAAAAAATAAATGGCAATGGATGGCCGATAAAAATGTAGATGTTTTGGATAGTTTATTTCATGAGAAATCTGTTTATGTACATATGGGTGGATCTTGGGGCAAAGAAAGAGAATTGGCGGTGATTAAAAGCGGTGGTATCTGGTATAAAAAAGCGATTGTACATGATGTATCCGTGGAGATCGTAAACAATACAGCCGTATTATTAAATAGGATAGATTTACTTGCAGTTGTAGGCGGGAATGAAGTAACAAACCCCTTCATCGTAACCGAAGTTTATGTGAATGAGAATGATAAATGGGAACTTCTTTCGCTTTCATTCACCAAGACAATGACGCCAAATTAAATAGATATGGTAAATAACTTGCTATCGGTTTTAGTTCTTTGTTTTTGTCTCACAATACAAACCACTAATGCACAATCTAAAGAGAATCATACAGCTTTAACCAAGGAACATGAAGCGCTTATTCGGATTTCATCACAAGCCGCGGTTGGTGAGCTGGATAAATTACGTGATGAACTACACAGAGGTTTGGATGCTGGATTGACGATTAATAAGGTGAAGGAAAGTTTGATCCATTTACATGCTTATGCGGGTTTTCCGCGAAGTATTCGCGGCTTGCAAACGTTAATAACTGTTGTGGATGAACGTCAAAAAAATGGGATAAAGGATGAAGTAGGGAGCGATGCTTCATCTATTTCGACAGAAAAGACCAAATACGATCGCGGAAAAGCTATTTTACAACAACTTACTGGCGTGAAAGAGAATGACGTGAAAACAGGTTATGCTGCATTTGCGCCAACTATAGAAATTTTTCTGAAAGAACATCTATTTGCGGATCTATTCGAACGTGATTTATTGAATTATTCGGAGCGTGAATTGGTGACTATTTCGGTATTAGCTAGTATAGGCAAAGTAGAACCCATGCTAAAATCGCATCTGAGCATTTGTGTTAATTTGGGCTGTAGTTCCGAGCAATTACAGCAATTTTTGCAAATAATTAAAGACGCCCAAGGTGTAGAGCGAGCAACGGATGCTGCAAAAGTATTAACAGAAGTATTAAATAAATAGAACTTAGATGATGAATTCGAAGATAAAAACAATAATGCTGGGTTTGTGTGGGTTAGTGCTGTCATGTAATCAAAAGATGGATTCACAAACAGTACAAAAAGCACCCTTTGAAAAAGGAGATTTGGTTACTAATAGCAATTTCACAGGGACAGTTTGGTTGAATTACTTAGCAGAGACGGATAGTGTTCATAACGTAAATATTGGTTCTGTGACATTTGCTCCAGATGCTCGAACAAACTGGCATTATCACAAAGGTGGACAAATATTATTGGTTACAGCTGGTCGTGGTTTGTATCAAGAGAAAGGAAAGCCAGTAGAATTTATTGAAACAGGCGAAGTTGTAAAATGTCCACCAAATATTGAACATTGGCATGGTGCAACTCCAACCGATACGATGACACACATCGCTATCGGAACTAACACAAATATTGGTGGTGCCGTGTGGTTAAAACCTGTTACCGATGAAGAATACAACAAGCATTAAACAGAAATCTATATCTTTGCCTCTTAACAAACTGAACGGGCACCCATGTTCTACTTTCATATTCCATTTTGCAAACAAGCATGTCACTATTGCGACTTTCACTTTAGTACTTCCTTAAAGTACAAGGAGGAGTTGCTCCAGGCTATGCTTTCGGAGATTGAACTTCGGGCATCTTACCTTGAAAACAAGAAGGTAGAATCACTTTACTTTGGTGGTGGAACTCCATCCATTCTTCAGGCGAAGGAAATAGACTCTTTGATTGGGCAAGTTGCCAAATACTTTGAAATAAGTTCAGATGCGGAAATTACCTTAGAGGCTAACCCAGATGATTTAGATAGAAAAAAGGTTCAGGAATTAAGGGGTACTGAGATTAACAGATTTAGTATTGGTATTCAATCTTTTTACGAAGAGGATTTGAAATGGATGAATCGAGCACATAATTCGGAGGAGGCTAAATCTTCTATTATGCGAGTTCAAGATGCGGGTTTTGAAAACATTACATGTGATTTAATTTATGGCTACCCTTTATTGACCAATAATAAATGGAGATCAAATATGCAGGAATTGATCAATTTGGAGGTTCCGCATATCTCATCTTATTCGATGACAGTTGAAAAGAAAACAGCATTAGCTCATCTCATCAATACAGGAAAAACCGCAGCCCTTAATGAGGATCAAAGTGCTGAACAAATGCTCATGCTGATAGATACTCTTACATCATCAGGATATGAACATTATGAAATTTCAAATTTTGCTAAACCAGGCAGATATGCGAGGCATAATAGCAATTATTGGAAAGGTAAATCCTACTTAGGCATTGGACCATCTGCACATTCATTCAATGGAGCTTCGAGATCGTGGAATATTGCAAATAATGCCTTGTATATAAAGGGTATACTTTTAAAGGAGTTAGCATTAAAAACAGAGCTTCTAAGTAAAAACGATCGATTTAATGAATATGTCATGACTTCCTTAAGAACCAAATGGGGAGTTGACAAGAAATATGTTCTACAAGAGTTTGGGGATGATTACTTAAACAGCATCCTAAAAACAATTGAACAATATGTTTATAACAAAGAGGTCCTAATTTCAGACGAAGGCATAATTACTTTGAGCCCCTCAGGGAAATTATTGGCAGATCAGATTGCTGCCGATTTATTTATTGTAGAATAAGAAATTGGGATAAAAATCAGCAAAAAGCGTTTAGCACTCTTTAAACGTTTGATAAATTATCAACAATACAGCTAAAGAATTATTATTATAAAAATTCAGTCCCAAAATTAGCAGCGTGTTTTATCAAATTTTCAATTTTTATTTTTTTAGCAATACAAAAGCTCTAAGTTTGCATCAAATTTCTACAATCAATAATTATGATACACACTTCTACTTTTGAGGACCAAATCAAAAGTTACAAATCAAACCAAAATGCTTGCGTTAAGCTTATCCAGCTGATTAGCGATTTATGGTTCAACCAATCGATTGAGCTTGTGCTATTTAGGAATCAATTAATTGATCGCAGAGTTAGTTTTATTTTAAATTTACATCAGCAGTCGAAGGAATATGCGGGTATTGAATTAACCATTCAGGAGACCTTGCTTGTTGCAGAGGCCATTCATGCATTAGATTTGAAACCATCTAGGCTTGACATTGGTAAATTAGCTTTGAATATCCGTAATGAAGGAATTAAGGCTGTAAACATTCAAGAATTTGTTCAGAAAGAATTAGAGCCTGGAAAGGAGCATTTAACGTTCTTACCGAAAGATGTTGTTCTATATGGTTTTGGTAGGATTGGAAGGTTATTAGCTCGAGAACTTGTCAGCAAGGTTGGTGCGGGGAAACAGCTGAGATTAAGAGCGATTGTCACCCGTGACTTGGTTGATGAAAAATCATTGAAGAAAAGAGCAAGTTTATTGAGACAAGATTCGATACATGGAAATTTTGATGGTGAAGTCTTAGTAGATACCGAGCATGATGCATTAATTATCAATGGAATTCCTGTTTATGTAATTTCTGCGAAAGGCCCTGAGGAAATTGATTACAGCAAGTATGGTATTGAAGATGCATTAGTTATTGATAATACTGGTGCTTTTAGAGATGACAAGGAGCTTTCAAGACATTTGAGTTCAAAGGGAGCAACGATGGTATTATTAACAGCTCCAGGAAAGGGAGTTCCTAATATAGTTTATGGAGTAAATGAATTAGATGCTGACCCTAAAAAGGACAATATTTTTTCAGCGGCCTCCTGTACCACCAATGCAATATCACCAGTTTTAGCCATATTGGAAAAAGAATTGGGAATTGAGAAAGGACATATAGAAACTATCCACTCCTATACGAATGATCAGAATTTGGTAGACAATATGCATAAGAAATCCAGAAGAGGACGTGCAGCGGCTTTGAATATGGTAATAACTGAAACGGGAGCTGGTTCTGCTGTTGCCAAAGTATTGCCATCATTAGCTGGAAAGCTGACCTCCAATGCCATTCGCGTGCCAGTTCCAAATGGTTCTTTAGCAATATTGAATGTAGAATTAAAGAAAAAGACTACATTGAATGATTTAAATAATATCTTGAAGACCGCAGCATTAAATGGGGATCTGGTTGAACAGATAGCTTATACAAATAACTCCGAATTGGTATCTTCGGATATTATCGGAACTTCGGCAGCCTCGGTTATTGATTCACCAGCCAATATTGTTTCCGATGATGGTAAAACCGCAATTATTTATGTATGGTATGATAATGAATACGGGTATTCCCACCAAGTCATGCGATTAGCGAGACATATCGCCGGTGTTAGGAGATATACCTATTATTAATAAGATGAGAAGGGATTCAATAACGAATCCCTTTTTATTTATACTTCTTTTTCAGATTTAATCAATCTAAATCCCATCCAAACAATCCAAACATAAGCAAGAGTTTTAGGTATCATCAAAAATCCGATTTGTGGATAGAAGCGCGACCATATTACGACCGGCAAATAAAATGCAAAGCTTAAAGTAATTGCTAGCCACATCCAACGAAATTCCACATCGTTAGACCTTTTAGCTTCTTGACCAAATAATATTATCATCAATATTCCTAGTATTCAAAAAGGAATATTTCGATAAATCTCCCATTCATATGACGGGTTTTCATCCAGCCATCCATTTTCTGGGCATAAACAAAGAAGAATCCTTAGTGCTGCCAAGATATAAATCCAGAAGGCTAATTGTTTTCCTTGGAATGAGTACCTGATTTTTGCAATATGAAATAGAATTACATAAAAAACCGTCATTGAGATCGAGGCAACGAATGTACCTATACTCAGTAGTTGTTTATGGTTTTGAAGACCATCTGTACTTAAGGCATAAATTCTAGGAATCAAATGAAATGAATCACCAATTCCTAGAACTAATGCCATAATTCCAAACAAGAGGACTAATTTTCGATTTCTTGATTTTATTATCATTGCAACTCCCATACTAATTATTAATATCAGATAGGAGCTACCAAAAAATAATTTCAGCTATATTTTTCATAAAGATTGGTTGGTTAATAATGTTTTACTGGCAGAGCAAACAAGTTTGTTGGATTGGCATACTTGTTTGTTTATGATGGGATAAAATTATCGGATTAAATGGACATATTGTAATAATATCGTTGACAATCAGTGTTAAATCTGGTAATTGAATTAGTATAGTAAGAGCTTGAATGTAAAAATTTTATTATTCAGGACAGTACAGGATACCTCAACTAAAATATAAGCCTATATTTGGTTTAATGGGGCCGTATTACCAATGCGCACGGTTTCCGTAAATCTAATCTAAGCCTACAACAATAATTATGAACCGCTTAAGGCAATTTTTTATAATTTCATTGGTTCTACTCCTATTTGGTTGTACACATAAACCAAGCATGGAGCCAATAAAAATCCAAAAGGATTCACGAATAGTATTAATAGGGAATAACCTGGGTTCCAGAATGATGGAATATGGGGATTTTGACACTGAACTCCAAACTCGGTTTCCAGATTACAATCTTTTTATCCGTAATATCTGTAATCCGGGAAACACTGCTGGATTCAGGCCTCACCCATCGAGGAATTCGCCATGGGCATTTCCGGGTGCTGAGAAATTCAATCCGGAATTTGATATAAATACGGGTAGTGAAGGTCATTTTCCTACCGAGGATGAATGGTTAACAGAATTAAAACCTGATGTTATCTTAGGGTTTTTCGGTTACAACGAATCCTTTCGTGGAGAAGAGGGCCTTGAGGATTTCAAGGGTGAAATCGCAGCATTCATCGATCATACCAATAGCACAGACTATAATGGAGGTAAAGGCACCAAATTGGTTTTGATCTCTCCTATTGCTTTTGAGGATCTTACGGACAAGTTTGATCTGCCAGATGGCAAGGAATTCAACAAGAACATTCAATTATATGCTGATGCTATGGAGCAAGTTGCGAAAGAGAAAAACACAACATTTTTGGATGTCTTTGATATTACGAAGAAGTGGTATGATCAAAACTCAGATTATCTCACCATAGATGGTTCTCAATTATCAGAAAAATCATACGAGAAATTTGCTGACTACTTAGTAACTAGCATTTTTGGTAAAGGTGAGGGAGCAGCTTCGAGTCATAAAGAAGAGATAAAAAAGGCAGTTTTAGAGAAAGACTGGATTTGGACGCAGGATTTTAAAATTCCAAATGGCGTACATGCTTACGGTCGTAGGTTTAATCCATTCGGTCCGGAGAACTATCCATTTGAGATCAAAAAGCTTCGTGAGATGGGTTATATTCGGGATACAGCAATTTGGAAGGCTGCGAAAGGGGAATCTTACGATTTAGCGGCAATGGATAAGAACACATTGACACTTCCTGAAGTAAAAACCAATGTTGATTTTGGTCAAGACCCTAATTCCAGGTATTTATATGGGGAAGAAGCGCTTGCGAAATTTCATACTGCTCCGGGATATAAAATTGATTTATTTGCCTCGGAGAAAGAGTTTCCAGACCTAGCCAACCCTGTTCAAATATCCTTTGACTCAAAAGGAAGACTTTGGGTAGCAACGATGCCTAGTTATCCGCATTATAAAGCTGGAGATGGTAAGCCAAATGATAAAATTATTATTCTTGAGGATACTGATGGTGATGGCAAGGCGGATAAACAATCAATATTTGCCGATCATCTACACTTGCCAATTGGTTTTGAATTTGCACCTGAGGGGGTTTATTTATCCCAAGGAAAGAATCTTGTGCTATTAAAGGACACGGATAATGATGGCAAAGCAGATAAAAAAGAGGTAATACTCAGCGGATTTGATGATCATGATACCCATCATGCACATAGTGCTTACAGCATGGATCCGTCGGGAGCTATTTTAATGGCAGAAGGAGTTTTCCTTCATACCAATGTAGAGACTTCATATGGCCCTGTTAGAGGAGTTAATGGTGGATTTTACAGATATGCACCTCAAACTAAAAAGTTAGAGCGCGTAGCACAAGTTTCTATTCCAAATCCATGGGGAATTGCAACAGATGACTGGGGACAAACTATTTACTTAGAGACATCAGGACCAGATGTAAGGTGGATGTTGCCAGGAAGTGTAAAACCTAGATATGGGGAATCAAATGATAAATCTTTCAGTTTAGTTGATGAAAACCACCGAGTTCGTCCTACTTCAGGACTGGAATTTATATCGTCTAGTCATTTCCCTGACTCTGTTCAAGGCGATTATTTATTAAATAATACGATTGGATTTTTAGGAGGTAAGCAACATACATTTGAAGATGATGGAACTGGTTATAAATCAAAACATCGTCAGGATTTATTTTGGTCGGATGACAAAAACTTCCGTCCCGTAGATGCAGAAATTGCACCCGATGGTTCATTGTATATTGTTGATTGGCATAATATGTTGATTGGCCACATGCAGCATAACGCTAGGGATCCACTTCGTGACCATGTTCATGGTCGTATTTATCGAGTAACCTATCCTTCAAGGCCATTGGTAAAACCTGCCAAGATAGATGGAGCATCAATTGAGGAATTGCTTGAGAATTTAAAATTGCATGAAATTAGAACTCGCTATAGAACACGTACTGAATTAAGAATGCGTGACAACAATGAAGTTGCTAAAAAAGCAACAGAGTGGGCTAATAATCTAGATCAAAAAGACCCTAAATATTTGCACAATTTAGTAGAGGCAATGTGGGTAACTTGGGGTGCAGATAAAATCAATGCGGACTTAGTACAAAAGCTCTTGGAATCTAATGACTATCATGCAAGAGCAGCTGCTATACATGCCCTGCGTTATAATACTGACAAGATAAAAAACTACAAGGAGATGATGACCAAAGCGACGAAGGATGAAAGTGGTCGAGTAAAATTAGAACTGATTGCTGCGGCATCATGGATGAAACCAGCTGAAGGATTGGATTTGATGAATGCCATAGATACAAGTAGTCTTGACAAGTGGAATAAACCAGCATATTTAACTTCTTTAGCTCACTTAAATAATAAATCAGTTAAAGAGAATAGGGAAACAAGTAAAACGATTAGTAAATTATCAGGACCTGCATTAGATCAGTTTAAGCGAGGCTCTGTTATCTACTCCAAAGAGGGATTTTGTATTACCTGTCATCAACCAAATGGTAAAGGATTAGATGCTTCAGGCTTCCCACCATTACATGCTAGCAAATGGGTAACTGGGAATGAGGATAGATTAATTAAATTAACATTAAATGGATTATTAGGACCCATTGAGGTTAATGGTAAAAAATATCCAGGACAAGTACCGATGACACCATTTGGCATGATGTTAAATGATCAGGAAATAGCTGATGTATTAACTTATGTAAGAAATACCTTTGGGAATGAAGCCAGCCCGATTTCTGCTTCTAAAGTGAAAGAAATTAGAGAATCCATTAAGGATAAGAAAGGGTTCTATTCGCCAGAGGAACTTTTGAAAGCACATCCATTGGAGAAATAAAAAAGAAAGAATACATAACGAAAATAGAATGAATAAAATAGGATTTAATATTTTACCATGGACTGCCGGAGTTTCGGCGAAGGCATTTCCTTTACTAGATAGATTGAAAGAGATTGGCTATGATGGTGTTGAGGTTTTTATAGGTTCTCCAGATGAGGGAGAATACAAAGCCTTAGCCAAACATGCTCATGATTTGGGTTTAGAGGTAAATGCCGTAACTGTTCTTGCAGAGAATGAAAGTCCTATTTCAACAGATAAATCGATTAGGAATCGAGGGATAGACCGTATTAAATGGGTTATAGATAGGGCACATGATATGGGTTCAGAGATCCTTTGCGGGCCTTTTCATTCGGCACATGGTTATTTTTCAAGAGCAGCTCCTACGGAACAGGAATATGAGTGGGCTGCTGAGGCATTGAGAATTGCTGGTGACCATGCGCAGCAAGCGGGTATAATTCTTACGCCAGAGGCTGTAAATCGTTTTGAGAACTATTTAGCAAGTTGTATAGACCATCTTTCGCATTTAATCGAGCTAACGAACCATCCGAATGTTCGGGGGATGTATGATACCCATCATTCCCATATAGAAGAAAAAAGTGTAAAAGGTTCAATTCAAAAGATGGCACCAGTATTAGCACATGTTCACATCAGTGAAAATGATCGTGGTACACCTGGGAAAGGTTTAGTGCATTGGGACGAAGTTTTTCAGACATTGAGTGACATTGATTATTCAGGTTGGTATACTATTGAATCCTTTTCTAGAGCGGATCCAGACTTTGCAAATGCAATAAATGTTTGGCGCGAATATTCTGATCCATGGGAGATTGCGGAAGAAGGTTATCATTTTATCAAAAATAATCTAACGAAATTTGAAAAAAAATAAGTTATCTTGTTGATTGAATTGTAATCAACACATAATAATTTAACCACAAATAAACCACATTATGAGTAAACAAGTTAACCCTAGTGCCTTGTTTTTAGGAAGCTGTTTAGCCCTAATTACAACAGGTCTTACCTTTTCCATTCGTGCTGGGATTTTACCTCAGCTAGGTGAAAGTTTTAATTTATCAGCAGAACAATTGGGATTTATCAATTCCATGTGGTTTCTGGGATTCCCTATTTCGATGATTCTGGGAGGAATATTTTATTACAAAATTGGGCCTAGCAACATTATGCGTTTTGCATTTATCTCCCATACCCTTGGGATTTTGTTGACGATTTTTGCGAACGGGTATTCAACTTTATTAATTTCCACTTTATTTATTGGTTTAGGCAATGGATGTACTGAGGCAGCCTGTAATCCACTTATTGCGGATTTATATTCCGGCAAGAAGATGGACAAAATGCTAAACAGATTCCATATGTGGTTTCCGGGAGGAATTGTATTGGGTAGTTTGATTTCCTTGGTATTGACCAAATGGGGAGCATCTTGGCAAACACAGATGTGGGTAATTATGATTCCAACCATTTTATATGCTATTCTATTTTACGGCAAAGCATTTCCGAAGCCAAAGGAAGAAAGTGCCACTTCGCTTTCAAATAATGTAAAGGCAATGTTCTCCCCTATTTTTATCTTCTTATTCTGTTGTATGGCATTAACAGCTATTTCAGAATTTGGCCCACAACAATGGGTAGGGATTATTATGGCAAATAGCGGTGCCAGTCCGATGTTAGTGTTAGCATTAGTCACTGGATTAATGGCTGTAGGAAGGTTTTTTGCCGGACCAGTAGTGAAGGCATTGGGTCAAACCGGGGTTTTACTCGGAGGAGCGATTTTTGCTACCATTGGAGTATATTTATTCTCGATTGCAACAGGAGGCATGGTCTACGTTGCGGCAATATTATTTGCAATTGGAGTATGTTATTTCTGGCCAACAATGATTTCAACTACGGCTCAGCGAGTACCTTTGAGCGGTGCAATAGGGATGTCAGTAATTGGAGGTGTAGGAATGTTCTCGACTTCAATTTTCCAACCTATCATAGGGCGATGGATAGATCAATCTAAAGCGGCTGTACAACAATCTGGAGAGGTCATAGAAAATTTAGATTTAGTTGTAGGACAAATTACCTTAGCTAAATTGGCTATTTTTCCAGGGATATTAATTGTTCTATTCTTATTTTTCTATTTCTGGCAAAAAAGAACATACAAAGGTCATCAAGAAACAACGGAAGGTGCATCTGACGCACAAGTAGAAACCGTTTAATAAAAATTAAAATCGTAATAGAACTTTCATGAAATCTTGGAATCTCCAAAGTCCATGAAAGTTCTATTGAATTAATATCAAAAATTTCCAACACAAAAATGAAAAATCAACTCAAACCTAACCGAATTCTTTCATTTTGGAGCCGAAAAATCTTATTGGTAGCTTTTCTATCGATCAGTTTTGGGTTTCATAATTGTATTGCTCAACAGTCAAACTGGCTACACTACAGCCCTGAAAAATCTGTTTCCAAAGGTAAAAAAGTGGTACTTATTTCAGGGGATGAAGAATATCGGTCTGAGGAGAGTTTACCCATGTTGGCGAAAATTTTGACACAAAAACATGGTTTTGAAACTATTGTTTTATTTGCCATAAATCCAGACACTAAGCAGATTGACCCAGAATATCAGAAAAACATTCCAGGGTTGGAGAATCTACAAAATGCGGATTTAATGATTATTGCAAGTCGATTTAGGGAATTGCCTGATTACCAAATGAAATTTGTCGACAATTTTCTAAAAGCGGGCAAACCAGTCATTGGGCTTCGCACTGCGACCCATGCCTTTAATTTCCCTAAGGAGTCCAAAAGTGCCTATAAGCATTATGGGTTCAGCAATCAGGAGGGTGAATGGAAAGGTGGTTTTGGAGGCTTTGTACTTGGTGAAACATGGATTAACCATCATGGAGACCATGGTACAGAAGGTTCATTAGGTTTGACTAATGGTCTTCAAGTAAATGCAAAAAACCCTATTTTAATTGGGGTTGAAGATATTTGGGTTCCATCAGATGTATATGGAATCAAGGATGATCTTCAACAGGCAAAAATCCTTGTCTTTGGTCAACCAACTTTGGGTATGACTGCAGAAAGCCCTGTAAATAGAAAGAAATCCATTATGCCAGTTGCCTGGACTAAAGATTATCAAATTCCAGGAGGAAAAAAAGGAAAGGTTTTTACAACCACAATGGGATCTTCAATTGATCTTTTGGATCAAAACTTAAGAAGATTAATTGTGAATGCGAGTTATTGGGCAGTAGGATTAGAAAACGAAATTAAAGCTGATTCCAATGTTGACCCAATTGGAGATTACCAACCAATTATGTTTGGCTTTGGGACTCATAAAAAGGGAAAATATCCTAAGGATTATCAATAAGAATTATACTCTGTTCAACAATTTTTCGGTTTCCAGATATTTCATAATAATTTGGGTTGCACCGGAACGTTGTTGAACATAGTTTTTTGCAGCCAAACTGGCTTTCAATAGTTTCTCGGAATTTGACAGAGCTTGGTAGACTTCATTAAGCTCTTTTTCATTTGCGATCGAGAATCCAGCACCTAATTCCAATAAATCTATGGCTTCCTGAAACTTTTCATATTTAGGACCAAATATGACGGGCATTCCATAAGTAGCCGCTTCCAAGGTATTATGGATCCCTACCCCAAATCCACCGCCGATATAAGCAATTCTTCCAAAATAATACAAGGAGGATAACATGCCAATATTATCAATAATCAATTGTCTGGATACAGCAATTTGTTGGTCGGTATAGGTATTGAATTTTGAAAACAATAAGGCATGCGGGAATAGCTTTAAGATTTGGTCAATATGCTCTTGATGAATTTCATGAGGAGCAATAATTGCTTTCAAATCTTTATTTTTTTCCAATAAATCTTTTAGCAGGATTTCATCAGGTTGCCATGTACTTCCAGCGACTAGAACAGAATCCTTACCTACAAATCTTTGAACTTCTGGAATATCTTTATGTTGTTTTGGCAATTCGACAACACGGTCAAATCGAGTATCACCGGCTAATCCGGCATTCGTTATTCCTATCCATTTTAACATATGAACACTTTCGTTATTCTGGGTAAAAAAGAAGGACACATTTTTGAGAATAGACCTAAAGAAACCACCGTATTGCTTAAAGAACACCTGGTTTTCTCTAAAGATCGCTGATATCATTAATAATCTAATTTTTCTCTTATTTAATTCCTTAAAGTAATGGTACCAGTATTCATATTTTGTGAACACGGCAAATTTTGGGTTTATCAAATCTAAAAATCTACGTGAATTCCTAGGAGTATCTGCTGGTAAATAGAAGACATAATCTGCCAAGGCTGTGTTTTTTCTGATTTCATAACCTGAGGGCGAGAAAAATGTTACAATTATTTTTTCGTTAGGATAACGTATTTTGATTTGCTCCATTACGGCTCTACCCTGTTCAAATTCTCCTAAGGATGCGAAGTGGAACCAAATGTATTCTTGATCTTTTTCAACCGTTTGTTCAATACGTTGGAGCAGATCCTTACGACCGTTTAGGAGGAGCTTTGCTTTGGCATTAAAGAGAGCAAAGACCCGTAGCAACAAGCCGTAAATTAAAATCCCCAAGTCGTAAAGAAAACGCATCATGTTAAAATATTACTTATATTCGTCAAAGATATTTAAACCTTTTCAAATTCACTATTGTGCAAGAAAACAAGCGCAAACGAATATTAATCACTGGAGCGGCTGGATTTTTAGGATCCCATCTATGTGACCATTTTATTGAATTAGGATTTCATGTCATAGGGATGGATAATTTAGTGACGGGAGACCTTAGAAATATCGAACATCTCTTCCATCTACCGAATTTCGAGTTTTACCATCATGATGTTTCCAAATTTGTACATGTCCCGGGGGAACTCCATTATATTCTACACTTTGCTTCACCGGCAAGCCCCATTGATTATCTGAAGATTCCGATTCAAACCTTAAAGGTAGGTTCATTGGGAACACATAATTTATTAGGGTTAGCCAAAAGTAAAAACGCTAGAATCCTTGTTGCCTCAACCTCTGAAGTTTATGGAGATCCTTTGGTTTCACCACAAAATGAAGAATATTGGGGGAATGTAAATCCTGTAGGACCAAGAGGGGTTTATGATGAGGCGAAGCGGTTCCAAGAAGCGATGACCATGGCCTATCATAATTTTCATGGACTTGAGACTAGAATAGCCAGGATTTTCAACACCTTTGGCCCGCGGATGCGCCTTGAGGATGGTCGAGCATTACCGACTTTTATTTCCCAAGCTTTACAGAACCAAGATGTAACTGTTTTTGGAGATGGCCAACAAACCCGATCATTTATATATGTCTCTGACCAAGTGGAAGGGATTTGTAAGCTATTATTCAGTGATTATCAATTTCCAATCAACATAGGAAATCCTGATGAGATGACTTTAATAGATATGGCAAAAGAGATCATTGAATTAACGGAAAGTAGTTCAAATATTATTTTTGAGGCCCTTCCAGTAGATGATCCTAAAAAAAGGCGTCCTGATATTTCGAAGGCCAGGGAAATTCTAAATTGGGAGCCGAAGATTTCAAGGCTAGAAGGACTTGAAAAAACAATTAAATACTATAAAACATTATTTAAAGAACAAGCAACGATAAAATCGAAATAAAATGAGTAAAATACTAGTTACCGGTGGTACCGGATTTATTGGATCACATACAGTTGTAGAACTTCACAATGCAGGCTATACTCCTGTTCTAGTTGATAATCTTTCAAATTCAAATATTAAAATCTTGGATCAAATTGAAAAAATCATTGGTGTGAAGCCAGAATTTCATCAATTTGACCTATGCGACACTGAGAAAGTAAATGAATTTGTAAAGTCAAATCCAGATATTTCAGGTATTATCCATTTTGCTGCTTCAAAGGCAGTAGGAGAATCAGTTCAGAACCCTTTGAAATACTATCATAACAATTTCTTCTCATTAATCAATTTATTAGAGGCATATCGCGATAAACCAATCAACTTTGTATTTTCCTCAAGTTGTACGGTTTATGGGGAGCCAGATGCGCTTCCTGTAACGGAAAGTGCTCCAGTAAAAAAGGCGACCTCACCATATGGCAACACGAAGCAGATTGCTGAAGAAATTCTTGAAGAAACAGCCAAGGCAAATCAAAACTATCAATTTGTAGCCTTACGTTATTTCAATCCAGTTGGTGCTCATAGTTCTGCACTTATTGGAGAATTGCCTATTGGAATTCCTCAGAATCTATTACCATTCATCACTCAAACGGCCATTGGGAAGCGCGAAAAATTAACTGTATTTGGGGATGATTATGAGACAGAAGATGGATCAGCAGTTAGGGATTATATCCATGTTGTAGATTTAGCAAAAGCGCACGTGGCTGCGATTAAATTGTTAGAAAAAGGAAATCCAAACGGTAATTATGATGTATTCAACATTGGTACTGGCAATGGATATTCTGTATTAGAAGCTATCAAAGCATTTGAATCAGCATCAGGTCAAAAGTTAAATTATGAGGTTGGACCACGTCGTGAAGGAGACATCATCAAGGTTTGGGGAGATGTTACAAAATCTACGAAGGAACTAGGATGGAAAGCAGAATTAGGAATTGATGAAATGATGTCCTCTGCTTGGGAATGGGAAAAATATTTGAAGGAAAATCCTATTCAGTAATTTTTAGATATCAATAAAGAGATAGAAAGACTGTCAATTTTAATATCTCATTTTAAATACAAAGAAGGCTCTTGATAATTTCAAGAGCCTTCTTTATTTGATTGCAGATTCTATTTTCCTTCTTCTTTTACTCTTTCAAATATTTTCGGATTGAACTTAAATGAAGGAGTCATCAAATACAATAGGATGATTCTAGAATAACGATTATTAAAAGGTGCCATAATCAAAGTTACGGCCAATGCCACTATTACGTATAACCAGGGACTTTCTAGATTTCCTGACAATAAATAGGTAGCCACACAAGCTGTAACTAACTCAGCCACACTTAATGCATAGCTAACGTACATAGCGACATAAAAATAACCGGGTTCCTTTTCAAATTTCAAATCACATGCTGGACATCTTTCCAACATTTTTTTTGATTTAAAACTTAATAGCGGAGCAGCGAACATATTTCCTGTTCTACACCTCGGGCATTTCCCTTCGATCGCGCTTTTCAATTCGGAAGGAATGGTATATTTTGTTTCCATATTAATATTTACGTCCATTGTGATTTTCTGAATTCTTCGGGTGTTTTACCCTCTACTTTTTTAAAAAACTTAGTAAAATAGGAGTTATCATTAAAGCTCAACTCATAAGCTACTTGAGATATTGTCCAATCAGGCAATATCAATAAGCGCTTAGCTTCCAACATGATTCTATTCCTAATTACCTCCCCTGCTTGTAAGCCCAAATATTCCTTACATACGGAATTTAAATGATTGGGAGTTACGAATAATAATTCTGCATATTCCTTTGGCAAATGCAATTCCTTATATCTCTGATCTACCAATGAAATAAAGTTCTTGATTAAAACCAAGTGATAATCAATTGATTTTGCCGGAAAATTCGGAATATATGCTTGATCAAATCTCAACAAGATATATAATAATAGAGATCGTTTTAAGTCGATCGATACGGTTCGACTGTTAATTTCTATTAATTGATCAAACAATTGTGAAATTTCCTTCACTTGATACTCTTCTAAAACAAATACCCCATCATTCAAAGATGAAAATAGATCCAGATTTTCGACGTAATCAGGTTGAATTAATAAAGATTTAAAATAATCAATATCAAAGTTGACTATATAGCCTTTCATTTCACCTTCAAACATCCAAGAATGAACTTGTCCAGGTCCCATAAAATAAACCTGACCAGGCACGATCTTATATTGCTTAAAATCTATTTCATGCATTCCCGCCCCTGAAAGGAATAACAACATTTGGTAGAAATTGTGTCGATGAGGGAATACTAGGTTATTATTCTTTCCCAAATAAACCTCAAGACGATCCGCCAGAAAGTGTTTATCCTCTTTATAGGATACTGTACATTGCTCTAAAACAGGTATCTTGTGCATACAATACAAAGGTAAACAATAACTACCATCAGGAATGGTATAATACCCATTATCAATGGTGTTTTTTACTTATAACAAATTAAATCAACTTAATTTTGATTGAAATAGTACCATTGCCAGGAACGTATATGGTATTTATTGTATTATTATAGATGTATACTTATCTTTATTCATGTCATTACACAAAGATCAAGAACTCAAGGAAGCTGTCCTCAATCTACCTTCAAAAGAAAAAGATAAACTCCTCGTAAGGTTAATAAATAAGGATAAAATGCTATTGAAACAATTGCATTATGAATTACTTGAAGACGAAACTGACCTTGAAGATCGAATTTTTGATTTAAAGAAGAATCTGGAGTCCTTGTTTGAGATAAACAATAATAAGACAAAAAATCTGCCTCAATATTCAAACTATAAGAGTTTGAATAGTACATTTAGGCAGGCCAGTGGAATGATTAATGAACATGAAAAAATCACAAAAGATAAGTTCTCAGTTGTAGAATGTCGATTATTAATACTTCAGGAGGCATTTGATCGATACCCTTCTCTTTTTGGCCCCTCAGCTCTATCCCCTGCATTCAAATTACATAAGTATATCAGTGCACGAATAAAGAACGTTGTTAAAATCTTTGATGCCTTACATGAGGATTTTCAGTTTGACCTTAAAGATCAAATGGATTATGTTTTAGAATTTGCTCACAATCACAAATTAGATCAAGGTTTATAGGTCTATAGACTAAATAAAATCCCCAAGCATTTTTTGTAAATTTGCAAAAATATACTAACGTGAATATCCAAGAAATATTAAATAAATACATCCAATCCGAACAAGTCAAGCGCTTTAGCAACAGTATTCAAGATGGGAAACCAAAAATTCATTTAAAAGGATTAGTAGGTTCATCAGATGCTATGTTTGCTGCTGCTTGTTATGCAGAGGAGAAAAAATTAAACGTATTTATTTTGCCTACTCATGAGGATGCATCGTATTTCTTGAGCGATTTAGAGAGTTTATTTGATACTCAAATATTGTTTTTCCCTTCCTCTTATCGAAAAGCATTTGATTTCACGATATTGGATAGTGCGAATGTACTACAGCGTGCTGAAACGTTGAGTTCCTTAAATCGGAATTCAGAATTACCAAAAATTGTGGTAACCTATCCAGAGGCTATAGCAGAGAAAGTAATCAATAAACAAGATCTTGAGAAAAACACGTTAGAAATTCGGGTTGGCATAAAATTAAGCATTGATTTCATAAATGAGTTTCTCTATGAATATGATTTTGAGCGAGTAGATTTTGTTTATGAACCGGGACAATTTGCCATCCGTGGTGGTATTGTGGACATTTTTTCATTCTCGAATGATTTACCGTATAGGATTGAGTTTTTTGGGGATGAAATTGAGAGTATCCGAACCTTTGATATTGAATCACAGCTTTCTGTGAATAAGATAAATTCGGTTACTATTGTACCGAATGTTCAAGCGAAATTTTTGACCAACAATCATATCTCTCTTTTAGAATACATCGATAAAGATTCTGTTATATGGATCAAGGATGTGCAATTCACATTAGACATTATTAGCGAGGGGTATAAAAAGGCATCCAAATATTGGAAAGCCTTAACTGAGAAAGATATTAAGGATAATCCTGATTGGGTAGATCCCAGATTTACTTTTACGGATGACAAAAACTTCAGCGCCATGCTTTTTGAGTATCCGCTTGTAGAATTTGGAAAACAATTTTTCTATAAGCCGGATCTGGAACTTAGTTTTGATACTCATCCTCAACCCTCATTCAATAAGGATTTCAATTTGCTAATCCACAATTTCAATGAAAACGAAAAACATGCGATACATAATTACATATTTTCGGATTCTACCAAGCAAATTGAAAGGATTTATGCTATTCTAGAGGATTTGGACAACACTGTCACCTTTACTCCTATTTACAAGGCTTTACGAGAAGGTTTTAGGGATGATAAGATTAAAGTGGCTTGTTATACTGACCATCAAATCTTTGATCGATATTATAAATATAAGCGTCGAAAGGGTTATGAACGCTCACAGGCGATTACCTTAAAGGAGTTAAGTGAGCTTAAACCGGGAGATTATATCACCCATATTGACCATGGAGTTGGAAAGTATGCGGGATTGGAGAAAGTTGATGTCAATGGAAAAAGTCAGGAGATGATCAGGTTGGTTTATGCCGACAATGATTTATTGTATGTCAATATCAACTCCTTGAATAGAATTTCCAAATACTCTGGAAAAGAGGGTACAGTTCCTAAAATGAATAAACTAGGAACAGATGCTTGGGAAAAACTAAAGAAAACCACAAAGAAAAAAGTAAAGGATATTGCCCGTGATTTGATTATGCTTTATGCGAAACGTAAGGCTCAGACAGGTAATGCTTTTAGTCCTGACACATATTTACAGCGAGAATTAGAGGCTTCATTTATTTATGAAGACACCCCTGATCAAGAAAAAGCTACTGCAGACTTTAAGAAAGACATGGAGTCACCGCATCCAATGGATCGATTAGTCTGTGGAGATGTGGGATTTGGCAAGACAGAAGTTGCGATTCGAGCTGCTTTTAAGGCCGTGGCGGACAGCAAGCAAGTTGCGGTATTAGTTCCTACGACGATCTTAGCCCTTCAACATTTCAGAACCTTTTCTGAACGTTTAAAAGGGATGCCAGTAAATATTGACTACATCAATCGTTTCAAGACTTCCAAACAAATTAAGGACACCCTTAAAAGGCTCCAAGAGGGGAAAATCGACATTATTATCGGAACTCATCGGTTGGTAAGTAAAGATGTTAAGTTTAAGGACTTAGGCTTGATGATCATTGATGAGGAGCAAAAGTTTGGGGTTTCTGTTAAGGAGAAATTAAAAGTAATGCGAGCAAATGTAGACTCCTTAACATTAACAGCCACACCTATTCCAAGAACATTACACTTTTCCCTAATGGGCGCGAGAGATTTGAGTATTATTTCAACTCCGCCACCCAACAGACAACCTGTTCAAACGGAACTTCATGTTTTCAATGAGAACCTGATCAAAGAAGCAGTTAGCTTTGAGGTTGATCGTGGGGGTCAAGTTTTCTTTATCCACAATCGGGTCGCTGACCTTCCACAATTAGGGATGTTAATTCGAAAATTGGTTCCTGGAGTTAGAGTTGGGATTGCGCATGGTCAATTGGAAGGTGATGACCTAGAAGATGTAATGTTAAAGTTTATTAACCATGAATATGATGTGTTAATTGCTACTACTATTATTGAAGCAGGGTTAGACATTCCAAATGCAAATACGATCATTATTAATCAGGCACATATGTTTGGATTAAGTGATTTGCACCAAATGCGTGGACGTGTTGGTCGATCCAACAAGAAGGCCTTCTGTTATTTACTAAGTCCGCCATTATCTACCCTGACGAGTGAGGCCTATAAACGTCTCTCTGCTATTGAGGAATTCTCTGAATTAGGATCTGGATTCAATGTAGCCATGCGTGATTTAGATATTCGTGGATCTGGAAATTTATTAGGAGCAGAACAATCCGGTTTCATCGCTGAGATAGGTTTTGAAATGTATAATAAAATCCTCGATGAAGCGGTTCAGGAGTTAAAAGATGATGAATTTGGAGAGTTATTCGCTGATGAGGAAAACAGAAAATATGTGACCTTCACACAGATTGACACTGACCTTGAGGTCATGATTCCCGATGAATATGTGACCAATGTTTCGGAGCGATATAACCTATATAACGATATTTCGAAGTTAAAGGATGAGGGACAACTACAAAAATTCGAAAAGGAATTAATTGATAGATTTGGTCCCATTCCTGAACAAGTATTTGAATTGTTTAATACCCTTAGACTACAATGGCTTGGGAAAGAAATTGGCTTGGAGAAGATATCCTACAAGAAACATGTTTTAAAGGGCTATTTTGTTAATAATCCGAAGTCCAGTTATTATCAGTCAGATAGTTTTGGGAAGGTATTAACCTTTGTCCAACAGCATTCGAGCAATTCAAATATGAAAGAGGTAAAAGGTCAATTAAGAATTGCTATCAATAATGTCAATAGTATAGAATATGCTATTGAGTTATTGAAACAAATGCGTTAATCTAATATTGGGGTCTAATGGCTGTATTGTATAAAAACACAAAATAACCTAAGAAAAACTTTATATAATGACGTATTCGCCTCGATTTCTTTTTATTTACTGATATATTTCTCTGCATAAAAAAAAGTCCTAATACTTATTATCAAAATTAATAAGCATTAGGACTGAAATCAATCCCCAGAATTGGGTATTTATTCTATTCCAAAGAAGGTTGCATTGGCCATAATCAATTTACCACTTTCCCAGAAGTTTCTGAAAAGCACATTATCTGTCAGGTAAATAACTGATCCTCTTCCAATATTTTCGGTTCCAAAGACCAATCCATTCTTTAATTTTTTTGCCAAGCTATGACCGACAAAACCGCTCATTTTTGAGTTTTCTGTAATATATCCAACATTCCAACCTTTGCCAGGTTCGAAGTATTGAAATAAGTTTTCATCTTGCTTTAAGGTAAAATAATCTTGTACCCCAAACATCAACGGGTGGGAAGCATCAAATGTTACCCTAAAAATAGCGCCGGCAGTATAATTTTCCAATGCTCCACGTTCTCTGTCTCCATATTTTTTCAACGGACTAGGTTTGGTTTTAGAGGAGCTATCTTGCTTCACAGTTTTTAAGCCTGACCAAGTTTGACCAGCCAATTGACTAACAGCACTTTCCAAAGCAATTACCTTTCCTCCTTTTTTTATCCAATTAAAAAATTCATCACTTTGTGTCTTATCTTTCAAAAAGGAATAACTACCATTAGGCATAATAAACACATCAATTTCATCCCACTCTACCCTTGAAAAGTCAGTAGGATTAATTAATACAATAGGATATTCTAATTGCTGATCAAAATAATGCCATACCTCACCTACATTAGTTGCACGAATTCCTTCTCCCGCCATCATCATTACCTTAGGAGCTTTGATGGTCTTAACATCAGAACTACCTAAATCCTTGCCGCCTTCTACAATTCCAGATGCTATAGCATAGGTCTTTACTTGAAGCCTATCAGCTTCCTCTTTCAATATTTTTTCAGTATTAATCTGCTTATTGCCGTTCTTCATCACCAGAATAGATCCTTTCGGAAAATCTTCAGAACCTATCTTAAAACTTTGATCCGATACCTTTACTGTGATTTTATTGCGGAGTAGGGCAGCTAATAATTTTGCGGATGTAAAGCCATCGCATTTTATAGCATATCCAAAATTAGAGCCTGTTGTATTATTAATTTTTTCTAATTGATAAGGATTTAGATTTGAGATTTTAGATTGACTAGCAATTGCTGGCAATCCATATACATAAGGCAAAGACCAAGCTGTTATATCGTAAGTAACTGAATCTGTAAGTTTTGCTTCAGGCTCAAATAACACTCTAATCAATGCTGCTTTCGATTGATTCCCAGGAATGACAACGTCTTTATCTGTAAGTGAATGATTTTGTTCTTTTTTGGAGAAATAATCCATGCCTTTCACTGATCCAGAAGAAGAATAATAGTTGATTTTATTCTTATCCAATAGTTCTAATAAGGCGCGAATACTTTTATCTCGTGAATTATCATATTTAATGATATAGCTTTGGAAAGATGACAGTTTACCTGAAGCGGCTTCATCTCCAAATTTTTTAAACTCTGAGACCACTTTTGCGGCATTTTGAGAAACTATTTCAATGACATTCAATCCTGATGCATGATGTTGAATAGCACGATCTACTAAGGTTAAAGTATCTTTATCATCTGTATAAACCCCTAAACCAGCTGATCCATTTCCTGCTTTTTCAAAGGTCATACCAATGGCACCCGAGTAAATTGGATAGGTATCTCCATATGAAGGGTAGAACAAATCGAAGCGTTCTTTAGTAAAATATAACCAGCCTTTTGAATCAAAATATTTAGCATTATGCTTTCCAATTGTGGTTTGAAACTCACGTTGCCATGGAGTTATCACTTCATGTAGAGGCTCGGCAGCTGGGGGGAAATAATAAGGAGAATTAATTCCTTGTTCATGGAAGTCAACATGAATATGTGGCAACCATTTATTATAAATTACGGCTCTTAAAGTGCTCTCACGTTGGGTTTGCCAAGCCCAATCTCTATTCATATCGAAGTAGTAATGATTATATCGTCCTCCCGGCCATGGTTCACGATGTTCTCTAGCATACAATTCAGGGTTATATTTTACTCCAACTACAGAATTATACCAATTATTATAACGTTCTGTTCCATCCGGATTTAAACATGGATCAATAATTACCAAGGTATTTTCTAGCCAGGTTTTACTTTTAGAGTTGTTGGGATTAACTAATTCGAATAATGTCATCATGGATGCTTCAATGGAAGAAGTCTCGTTACCATGGATATTATTACTTATCCACACGATAGCAGGGCTGCTACTATTTCCTTCACCTTCCAGGGCATGAGCTAATTTTAAATTATTCGTCCGGATATTTTCTAGATTTCCGATGTTTTGGGCTGAGGAAATGTAAAAAACTCGAAGAGGCCTTCCTTCGGTTGTTTCACCATAGGATTCCATTTTTATTTGATTAGGCACCTGATTGGCCAGATATTGATAGTACTCCAATACTTTCCAATGAGGTGTCACCTTTGAACCGACCTGATATCCCAGGAATTCAGCTGGTGATTTAATTTGTCCAAAGGAAAGTGTAGAAATAAAACAAGCCAAGATGGCAAGCATTTTTTTCATAGTATATGAGGTTAATTAGGGTTTATTACATTTAATTATTTCGATGCTGAAATTAAGGATTTACAACTTATTTTTTTAATTTTCAGTCCTTTATTTTATTAAAACAACCTGATATGTCTCATTTAGAAACCGACCTGATCCATAAAGGCCATGAATTCAACAACAGCAAAGCTGTTGTGACCCCTATTTATCAAACATCCACCTACTTTGCAGATGCGGATTTGCATGAATATATTATTGCTGCCACGGAAACGAAGAACCCGAATTTCTATCATCGACATGGTAATCCAACAAATTCTCAGGTTGCGGCAATTGTTGCAAGCTTAGAAAAAACTGAGGATGCTTTGGTATTTGCAACTGGAATGGCTGCGATCAGTACAGCGATATTATCAGTGGTTAAAGCTGGTGATCATATTATCACGCAAAATTCTTTATACTCAGGAGCAATGCTCTTCTTCAAGAACTTTTTAACGGAGTATGCTGTAGAAGTAACCCATGTTGATCAAAAGGATAATGCGGCATTTGAGAATGCAATTAAAGAGAACACAAGACTTATTTATGTAGAGACACCCTCTAATCCAAATCTTGATGTAACCGACTTACAATTTATTGGAAGCCTTGGTAAGAAATATAATTTGACGACCATGGCTGATAATACTTTTGCTTCACCGATGAACCAAAACCCTAAGGATTTTGGAATTGATGTCATTGTACATTCAGCCACAAAATATCTAGGCGGCCATAGTGATCTTACTGCCGGAGTTGTTTGTGGGACAAAAGATTATATTGAGAAAGTTTGGAAAAGATCCTTGATGCTGGGAGGTTCACTTAGTCCATTTGATTCGTGGTTATTGCTGAGAGGATTAAAAACTTTATCAATGCGGGTGAATCAAATTAACCAAAACGCTTTGACATTAGCTGAGTTTTTTGAGAATCATCCAGCCATCAAACATGTTGCTTATGTTGGTTTAAAATCACATCCACAATATGATCTTGTCCAAAAACAGATGCGAGGTGGAACAGGGATGTTATGTATAGAGGTTATTGGTGACAATGAAGATATAGCATACAAGAATGCACAATCTGTTCTAAATAAATTAAAGATTTTTGCAAATGCAGCAAGTCTAGGTGGGGTTGAATCTCTGGTTGTCCATCCTGCAAGTATGTGGGGGAGCCACCATGATAAGTCCCAAAAATCAACTTCTGGAATTACGACAGGAATGCTAAGAATATCGGTTGGAATTGAACATATTGACGATTTGATCGCAGATTTTGACAATGCGCTAAAAGGATTACAACATACTGAGTGAAGAATCTCTTAAAACAAACATGCTTCGAAACTCTCGAAGCATGTTTGTTTATGAATATTATTTGTTCCTACCTATATCTGTGATTTCTTCTGGTATCCAGACCTGCATTTTACTTTTACCCCTATTATTCCAAAGAAAATAAGGAATCGCAGTGATTTCTTTATCTTCCTGAAGGTTATTAGAAATGATTGGAGCTCTAAATTGAATCACATTTGTTCCTCCCAATAAATCTGGTTTATAACTCACCTTGAATTCCGTGTTTTCAGGGATAATTAAACCATCTTTAGCATTAGGGTTATCAATATCTTCAACGGCGTAAACTATAGGACCATATTGCAGTGCAACACGATTTTTATTCGCCTTCATAGCATCCGAGGAGACAATCCTTTGGACTTCCATATCCATATTCAAATCGATTTTATCTCCTTTTTTCCACTTTCTATTGATTTTTAAATAGCCATCAATAAGGGCAGCTTTGATTGGTTTTCCATTTACAGTAACTGTATAATTATTGGTTTTGTTATTTTTATAGTGGTACAATGAACCTGGAACTGGTTCTTTTAACCATCCTGGAATTCTAAGAAATACAGCAAATGCTTTTGCTTTTTTAAGGTTAATCTCAATAGACACATTTCCATTCCAAGGGTAATTCCCTGATTGTTTTACAAAAACTTCATTTTTATTCAGGTCCACTGTAGTTTCACTACCTACAAATAAATTGACATATAGATCTGTTGCAGAGCGACTGTAAATATATGATCCTAAGGAAGAAACTAGTCTAGCAATATTAGAGGGACAACAAGCTGTTCCAAACCATTCACTACGTTCATAATTCCCGTCAGAAGCTAAAGGATTTCCATAGAAGAATCGGTTTCCAGTTAAACTGATGCCATCTATTGCAGCATTGTACAAAGTTCTTTCCAATACATCGATATATTTCGATTGAGCGGAAAGCATATTCATTCTTTGGTTCCAGAATACCATACCCACCGAGGCACAAGTTTCGCAATAGGCAGATTCATTTGGGAGGTCATAGGGTTTTCCGAAGCCCTCATTGGAGCCTTGAGCCCCGATGCCACCAGTGATATAATAATGTTTATTTACTACATCGTCCCATATTGCATCCATTGTTTTTACATAACCAACATCTTTTGTTTCAGAAGCAATATCCGCCACTCCGCTATATAAATACATCGCTCGGACGGCATGACCTGTTATTTTTCTTTGATCACGTACTGGAATATCATCCTGAGCATATTCAGGAGCTTTCCATTCATCCCATATCTTTCCAACACCATGACCTTTACCACGTTGCTCTACAAACCAATCTGCCAGCTGTAAATATCGTTTTTCATTTGTTTGATGATATAATTTCATCAAAGCCAATTCAATTCCTTCATGTCCAGTTACCCAAGGCTTATTGGGGATTCGAAAATAGTTATCAATATGATCAGCAAACTTAATTGCAACTTTCAAAAGTTTAACCTTACCCGTTGTATTGTAATAGGCAATGCCTGCTTCAATCAAATGACCTGCACAATAATCCTCATGCCGCTCCATATCTTTCCAACGATTCTCGAGTCCATTTAAAGTATAATAGGTGTTCAAATAACCATCAGGCTGTTGAGCTGCGGCTATTTTATCAATCCATTGATCGGTATTGGCTTCCAATTCCTGATTTGGATAATTCTTTAGGGAATAGGCTATTGCTTCGATAGCTTTATAAACATCGGAATCATCATAATAAATCCCTTCATGTTGACCAGATCCTTTAGCAACCTTTTCAAAATTTCTAATGCGACCAGTTTTTTCCTCAGTATAACTTACACAAGCATCAATAGTAGAGGTAGCAACTTTTTCCAGTTGAGGAGACCAAAAATTATCTTCAATAGCAACTTTAGAAAAATTAATCGGGAAAATCTTTTGAGAAGGAGATTGTCCTAAGAGATGTGTAGAGAACAACAGCCCTAAGGAACAGATAAATAAACCTTTCATAATTTGGGGATTCAGGATGAGAAAAAAATAAAGCTAGAAGGGTAAATTAACCCTTCTAGCTTTTCTATTTACCAGAAAATGGTATATAATGCGGCAGTAATACCTATTATTAATAAGGCACCAACTGCAAAGCCTGTTTTAGTCTTGAACATTGTAGCATCAATTTCAAGTCCTTTGGTAACAACTCCTTTTTTATGTTCATACATACTGATAATATACATACCAATAACACAGAAGATAAAGACAAAGCCAATACGGTCAATAAATGGAATTTCATATACGCCATCAACAGGTATTGAAAAACCAGTTGAAGCCAAGAAAGAAAGATCCATGTAATTAGGTAAGGCTTTCAACAGAATGGAAAGGATAAATCCACCTATTGTTGCAAATAAGGCTGCATTGGAAGTTGTTTTCTTCCAGAAGAAACCTAGTAAAAACATAGCAAATACCCCAGGAGATACAAATCCAGTATATTCTTGGATATATTGGAATCCTCCTTTTTTATCAATTCCAAGGTAAGGTGCTATTATAATGGCTAAGATCATGGAAACAATAATGGTGATTTTACCCACATTTACTAATTTCTTTTCAGTAGCATCCTTATCAAAGATTTTTTTATAAATATCCAAGGTGAAAATTGTGGCAACCGAGTTTGCTTTTCCAGCTAAGGAAGCCACTACGGCAGCGGTTAATGCTGCAAAGGATAAGCCTTTTAATCCAGTTGGTAAAAGGTTCAATAATACAGGATAGGCTCTATCCGGATTCAATTCCCCTCCAGCTAACATCTCTTGTTGAAACAATCCATCATTATAGAGTACAAAGGCAGCAATACCTGGCAATACAACAATTAGAGGCATTAATAATTTTAATCCAGCAGCGAACAATAATCCATTTCTAGCTGTTGGAAGATCTGCTCCTAATGCTCGTTGTGTGATGTATTGATTACAACCCCAATAATTTAAGTTAATAACCCACATACCACCAATCAATACTGAAAGGCCTGGAAGGTCAATATAATTAGGATTATCAGGTTTCAAAATCATATGGAAATGGTCTTGAGCCTTATTATGTACGATTCCAAATCCGTCCAGTACACCAGTTCCGCCGAAATGGTCTGATACTAAATTCAAAGCCAGATAGGTTGTAGCCAAACCTCCTAAGATTAAGAAGAATACTTGAATAACATCGGTGTAACCAATTACTTTCATACCACCAAGGGTGATAAAGATGGCAAACACGGCTAATCCAATCATACAGGCCTGAAAGTCCAATCCCGAAATACTAGATACTGCCAATGCTCCTAAGAATAAGATTGAGGTCAAGTTAACAACGATATATAATAACAACCAGAATACAGCCATAATCATGGCTACAGTACCATTATATCGTTGACTTAAAAACTGTGGCATGGTAAATATCTTGTTCTTAAGATATACCGGAAGGAAGAATATCGCGACGACAACTAAGGTCACTGCCGCCATCCATTCATAGGTGGCAATTGCCAGACCTATCTTAAAGCCAGATCCGCTCATTCCGATGAATTGCTCAGCAGAAATATTGGAGGCAATTAAAGAGGCTCCAATTGCCCACCAAGTTAAAGACCCCTCCGCTAAGAAGTAATCTTTAGAATCTCCGGAAGCAGATTTCTTTTTGTAATAAATGTAAAGTCCATATCCTGCAACAATGACGAAGTAACACAGGAATACAATATAGTCTTTGATTTCCATTGGTTTTATTTAGCGGTAAACTTATAAATTGATTTGCTTGTATAGGTATCTCCAGGTTTCAACGTCGTTGTAGGGAAGCTCGGTTGATTAGGGGAATCTGGGAAATGTTGGGTTTCTAAACATAAACCCGTACGGAAGCTATCTTTCACTCCACCCTTAAGCGTTACATTCTCAGCCATAAAATTACCACTATAAAACTGGATACCAGGCTCTTCGGTATATACATCCATTACTATTCCTGATTTATCACCCGTTAAAGTAGCAGCATGATTTAATCCATCAACTTTAGTTCCATTCAGCACCCAATTGTGGTCATATCCTTTACCAAATTTCAATTGTTCATCATCGTTTTCAATTTCCTTTCCAATAGCCTTAGGAACAGTGAAATCAAATGGAGTCCCTTTTACATCTTTTAATTCTCCCGTTGGAATTAAAGTGCTATCCACTGGCGTAAACCTATCTGCATACAGTTGTAAACTATGATCAGTGATAGTACCACTTCCCTCCCCATTTAAATTGAAATATGCGTGATTGGTTAAATTAATTACAGTCGCTTTATCTGCAGTCGCTTTATACGAAATTCCAAGTTCATTATTATCAGACAAACTATAGGTTACCTCCATATGGATTGGACCTGGGAATCCTTCTTGCTTATCAGGTAGAGTATAAGCAAATGTAATTGCCTTATCATTTGCAGATTTAACCTCCCAATTTGCAAAATGCACACCTTTTAAGCCACCATGTAAGGTATTAGGGCCATTATTAGTTGGTAAAGTGAAAGTCTCTCCATCTAAACTAAATTTTCCTTTGGCAATTCGGTTTCCAAATGGACCAACAATAGGCCCGAAGAAGGGTTCTTTAGGGTTATTATAGTCAGAAGCTTTATTGAAGCCTAAAACTACATCAGTCAAAGTACCATTTTTATCAGGAACCTGAAGTGAAACTACTCGGGCACCGAAATTGGTGAAGTATGCTTTGGATCCCGAAGAATTCTTCAACATATATAATTTTGCTACTTTTCCATCAATATCACCTGTAAAAGTATTTGAATCCAAAGTAAGCGTATTATTTATGCTAGAATCTGCGGTTTGACTGCTTTCCTGCTTAGAATTTTGCTGACAGCCAACAACTGCCAACAAGCCTAAGGCAAGCATTAGTTTAAAAATTGATCTTTTCATTTTCTGTTTATAATTGATTCTAATATACTAATTCTGAGCCATTATCAGTTTTTACAAATATTGGCGTTAATTCGAGATTAAATTCATTTTTATAAGCTGGAGCCAATGCCTCAACTAATTCATGACCAAAGCCCTTTTTCACAATATTAATGGTACAACCACCGAAGCCACCTCCCATCATCCTCGCACCTAAAACTTCAGGAAAGGCTTTTGCCTTATCGACAAGGAAGTCTAGTTCTTTACAGCTAACTTCGTATTCTTGACTTAATCCTTTATGTGCTTGAAACATTTGCTTTCCCATTTCGGCTATATCGCCACTTTCCATTGCTGAACATGCTTTTTCAAGTCTCTTATTTTCTTCAACAACGAATTTTGCCTTAACAAAACTGTCTTCATCAACAGGTTTCACCAATTCTACAAGCATATCCAAGGTTACATCTCTTAAACTATTGACATCTTTATATTTTTCCTGAACCAATGAAACTGCTCTTTCACAAGAATGCCTTCTATCATTATAAGCAGATGAAGCAAGTGAATGCTTAACATTGGTATTCAGTAATACAATTTCGTAGTCTCCTAATTCCAAGGGTACATAGGTATAACTCAAATCACGACAATCTAAGCGAACCACATGATTTTCTTTACTTAAAACTGAAGCGAATTGATCCATAATTCCACATTTCACTCCTGCATAAGTATGTTCTGCCAATTGTCCTATTTTGGCTATGCTTACTTTGTCTAACCCTAAGTCGAACAAGGCATTCAATCCAAAGCCAGTTGCACATTCTACCGCAGCAGAGGAGGAAAGTCCGGCACCTACGGGAATATCTCCATTTATATACAGGTTAAAACCTGAAATCTTCAATCCTCTTGATAATATCTGGTTAACAACGCCTAAAATATAGTTCGGCCAACCTTTTTCAGTAGGTTTTATATCTTTCAAGTCAATGCTAAAGCTTTCATTAAAATCTTCAGCAAAAAGATGAATTTCAGAATCATCACGTTTAGAAAGGGCTACATAAACTGCCTTGTCTATGGCAGTAGGGAGAACAAATCCCTCGTTATAATCAGTATGTTCTCCGATAATATTAATTCGCCCCGGGGATTTCGAAATTAATGTAGGCTCAGATCCATACAATTCTTTAAACCGAATACTAATCTGATGTTTATCAATCATTTGATATTTCCTTTATAATGTGTTGTAGGTTGATTTCTAATTATTTCCGCAGCTTTTTCTGCTGTAATATCCCTTTGGGGATTGGCTAGCATTTCATAACCAACCATAAACTTTTTCACGGTTGACGACCGCAATAATGGCGGATAAAAATGCATATGCCAATGCCAAAAATCTTGATCATTGGAGTTTACAGGCGCTTGATGCATTCCTGCAGAATATGGAAATGAAGTGGAAAAAATATTATCGTAACGGATTGTTAATTCTTGAAGAGTTTTGGCTAGGTCTAATTTTTCATCTTCGGTAAATTCTCTGATATCCTTTACTTGTCTTTTACTGATGACTAACGTTTCGAAAGGCCATGCTGCCCAGAAAGGAACTAGGGCAACAAAATATTCATTATCAACAATAATCCTTTCATTTTTCTTCAATTCAAGGGCTATGTAATCAGTAAGAAGGGATCTTTTATTTTTTTCAAAATATTCCTTTTGTTGCTTTTCTTCTTTTTGGATTTCCATTGGGATTTTACTTTCAGCCCAAATCTGTCCATGTGGATGTGGGTTACTACATCCCATAATTGCTCCTTTATTCTCAAAGATCTGGATGTATTTTATCCAATCATTTTGAGAAAGGGAAATAAATTCATTTTGCCATACATCAACTAGATTTTTGATTGAAGGAATATCCATTTCGGGCAATGTTAAATCATGTCTAGGTGTAAAGGCTATTACTTTACAAATCCCTCGTTCAGTTTCAGCAACCAACAAACCTTCCTCATTTATTTCCCCTTCTTCTGAATCTTTCAATAAAGCTGAAAAATCATTTACAAAAACAAAACTATCCTTATAATCAGGATTTACGCTTCCATCGGCTCTTGAATTTCCAGGGCATAAATAACAGGTAGGATCATATTGAGGTCGATTATCTGCTGGCAAATCTTCTACTTGACCTTGCCATGGACGCTTGCTCCTATGCGGTGAAACTAGAATACTTTCGCCTGTTAAGAGGTTCAAACGCCTGTGTGGCACGTCGTTAATTGCAAAATTAGGCATAGGTTGCGTTTATATTAGTTCACCTAATATACAAATTCCATCAATTAATTGTAGTGGGTCCGTGTACTTTTAACACACCCTTAGAATCAATTTCAATAGGATCGATGAAAACAACTCTATCATTTCCTGTTTTGGTTGTCCTACCATGATAGACACAATACATTTTACCATCTTTACCAACAAAAATTGAGTTATGGCCAGTTCCTGTTACATCTCCTCCACTTTCTGTATTTTTTTGCAAAACGGGATTAAACTCGGATTTTACAAAAGGACCCAATGGGCTCTTTGCAGTGGCATAACCTACAGCATAAAATGGCCCAGTATAATGATTAGCTGAATACATCATGTAGTACAGATCATTATGTTTAAATAAATATGATCCTTCAGTCCAGCGACGATTAATCTCCTTATTGTTGACAGACCTACTTTCCCATTCTGCTTGTTTGTCATTCATTTTCACAGGAGGCCTTAGCAATAATTTTGGCTTTCCAATAACCCCACTTAAATCAGATTTCAGTTCAATTCCATAGACCCAGCTTTCTTCTATCTCATCATAAATTCCATTCTTTTTTGCCCAAGTTGCAATTTCTGACTTAACAGGATGTTTGTAACAACACCTAGAGTAATAGAGAAATTTCTTACCATTATCAGCAACATATACATTCGCATCTATAATTGGGTAGCCGGGATCAAATAAAGGCACTGAATCTATATCCATAAATGGTCCTGTTGGTTGATCTGCAACAGCGACCCCAATCTTATAGTTTTCTAATTCATTATTTGGGTTTTCTTTCCAATGGGCGCTGTAAAATAAATAGAACTTATTATCCCATTTATAAACCTCTGGAGCCCAAAAATCTTTGGTCCCCCATGACTTTTCTTGTTGGTTATTATAGATTACACCTTCATTTTTCCAATCCTTCAAATCCTTTGAAGAATAAACAACAAAACCATTCTTGGTTCCACCTGTGCCATATAAGTAATAGAGGTCACTCTGATCATCATAAATGATGTATGGATCCCCCAATGCAACTGACAATGGGTTTCCTGGTAATTCTTGTGCCATGCTTTCTATGCCGAACAAGAAAAGTAAACCTAATAGTAAAAATCGTATGTTCATTTCTAAAAATTAAATAATAGGTTTTTGAAGGTTATTTTTTTCCGGTTTCCCCGAACCAATCAACGGCCAACCCTCTTTCCAATTTATTGGATCCAACATCAACATCCTTCTACTAGTCCCATTTTTGAGTTTACCATTATTTTTATCAATTGCATGATATAATATCCAGTCTTTCCCTTTTTTATCTGTAATAACTCCAGAGGTATGACCAGGTCCAACAATAGAATCTGAACCCTCCAAAACCAGAGTGCCGTAATTTCTTTCTTTAATATCACGCCCTTCTTTATCTAGATAGGGACCCAATAGGTTTTTTGAGCGAGCTGTTAATACATGGTATTTACTATTAGCTCCTTCACAACAACTCCCCTTTGAACCTAGAAAATAAAAATATCCATTCTTTTTAAAGATAGTAACGGCTTCAAAATCACCGGCGGCAATTTTATGTTTTTGACCATTTAGCACATTTTTTCCATTTGCTGTTAATTCCAAAGCAAATGTTCCTTGTTCGGGAGAATCTGAGAAACTGCCCCAAAAAATATATTTTTTACCTTTCTCTTCAATATAAAAGGGATCAATAGAATTTGGAACATTAGCAGATTTGGAATCCAATAATTTTCCTTGATCAATAAATGGTCCTTTGGGCGAATCAGAGATCGCCAGACCTAATCCGGGATTTTTATCACCCCAGGTAGAAAAAGAATAATAAAGGTAATATTTGCCATCAACTAAATTAATATCGGGAGCCCATATTCCTCCGGCTTCCTTCCAACTTGGTTTCGTTTGAAATGCTGGCCCAACATAGGACCAATTTACCATATCCTTTGATTCAAGGATGGGCACAAGGCGAGATCCTTTTCCATCATCCCAATTATCCTGAGTGCCATACGCATAGAACAGTTTCGTTTTTGGATCTTGGATAACCGTAGGGTCTGCGAGGACTGGTTCAAAAACCGGGTTCTGATAAATATGACTAGATGAAGTAGTTAGCACCGAATTTTTCCTTGCACAGGAATCAAGAACTGAAGCCGACAGCAATAAAATAGACATGAGCATTGAATTGCGAACTGCAGGCACACAGATCAATGTTTTTATATAGACCACACTTTTCAGAAACATAATTTGATTGAGTTTAAACAGGTTAAACAAGTAGATAAATTTAAATTTACAGGAATTTTCTGAGAATTAAGGGATTAAAAAAGAAAACCCTAAGCTTATTAGACTTAGGGTTTACCTCTATTTAATTTTTTCTGTTAGAAAAACGATGTCTTTATAATTATCCTTTTCATACAGGATACCAACTAGCTTAGGTTTCATCAAGACTATATCCGAATAGGCCGAATATGCCCCTTTATAACCTTCAGGCGACTTAGCAATCAGTTTTGTAAAATACCAAGTCTTGCCTTTATCCTTTGAAAGTTTTAAAGTTAGGTTATCTCTATTTTTCTCATCAGCAGCATTAATATGCGCTAGAATGAAATTCTTTCCCTTCTTCCATGATAAAACTGCACCTTGGTTTATAGGATCGGGCAAATTTGAGTCTGGAGCTGAACTCTGCCAAGTTTCTCCGCCATCATTAGATATCGAAATAACACGTTGTTTAGGATTTAATTGCTGATTTCGGGAGCTCATATACACCTCATTTTCCCCAACCTGAGCAGCTGTAGACTCATTAGTTCCTGGATAAGGAACATTTTGGCTCAACTGAAATGTTTTACCATGGTCATCTGAATAGAAAGCATGTGCATTCCAATCCTTTCCTTGAGAATTAGGATCCCCGGCACTATGGTTCGCTGCGATATAAATCCTACCCTTCTTAGGTCCTGAAACAAATTGAAATCCATGTCCAGGAGTATTGGCATAAGTTCTCCAATCTTCTGTAAAGGTATAAGCAGAATTAGCCTCCGGCTGGTTTGGCCTATGAGTCTGGGTCGTGATATTCACTGGTTCGGACCAGGTCTTTGCGCCATCAGTTGAAGTTATGTACCATACTTCACGTAATCCTTTGCCTTTCCTTACTTCTCCTTCGTGATTATTTCCGGTATTATAGAAAAGAAATATCCTTCCGGCCGGATAAGCAGGATCCATTAAATCTACTACTGGTGCAACATTTCCTGCCTGCAGCTTATCATAATCGGCTGCAACATTCAACTTCCCCCAAGTTTTGCCTTGGTCTTTACTGATCTTATAAACAATATCTACGTTGCCATAATCACCGGCATGATCTACTCGACCCTCAGAGAATGCGATTAAGTCGCCATTTTTATTTTTAATAAGTGCAGGAATACGATAGCTAGCATAACCATCCTCCCCAGAGCGAAAAACAACTGTTTCCTGAGCTGAAACTGCTGACAATAAGCATGCGGCAAATACTGATAAAAATAGTTTTTTCATATATAGTGTGTATTGATTTCTATTGATAAGGGATAAATGTAAACATCCATTTCACCGGATTCTGCCAATCTTTACCCTTAAAATCTCCGACTGGCAATTTGATTAATATATCGTTCCAACCTTCTTTCAACTGGATCTTAGTTGGCTCCCTAAAAGAATAACCTTCATCGGTCAATGGCAATTCCAGACCACCTTTCTGTCCTGGATGTTTCCATTTTGGAGCAGGAATCTTCTCCCCATTTACAAATACCTGGCTGTGCAGATCATCCCAAGCTCCTTCTGCTGGTGAATCACTGCCATAAGATCGGGAAAGGTTTGCAAAACCTATCCAAAAAGCCTTCTCCTCCGCTTTATCTGTCCAGATCCTAGATCTCGCATAAAATGTACTGTTGGGTTTAGGAGCATCAATAACTCCCGGAATAATGTCTGCCCACCAATGCCTTAAGACAATGGTCCCCCCTACTTGGTTCTTATAAACGGGGTAATGCTCTCCAAAAGGATCTTTTTCAATAGCAAAACCCTTCGTTAAATCGCCTGCATTATCATATGGACCAATCATATCCCAAAACATTTCAGTTTGTTGCTGATATGGAAATGGTAGATTAGCAAAATATTTAGATTTATGTGATAATAGCCTTTTTTCAAAATCAGCAAACTGCCTAAAAGATTCCGATTTTCTATCAGGTAAAAAGGCTTTCCATCCTAATTCACCTCCACCGCGCCATATTCTTTCAGCAAATGTTATCATCCCTGGATAGATTGCACTTTGAAGAAACATGTCTTCTGGTTTTTCAACTGCACGGTCTGGCCATGAACAGAGTATAGCTCCTGGCAATTGTGAACTTTCCTTTTCTTGTTCTGCAAACCTCCTGAAAAACAAAGTTGTCACCGTCTCTAAAGGGTCCATATGGTTGATATAAAGATGCTTGGAATCTAAATACTGAAGTTTGGCATTTGGATCAATTGCTTTTGGACCACCCATCCACATTTGACGGACAGTGGAAGACTCAAGATTACTTCCCGGATCCCAACCATATGTTTTGAAGCCAAAGGATTCTACATATTTTGTGATTTCAGGCATAAACTGCTTATTACTAATCTTTACTTCATCACCTCCAATATGCAAATGCTTCAAAGTTGGGAAGGTATCTGCAAATTCCTTAAGCAGTTCCTTGATGTAAACAATGCCTTCTTCACTCTGCATATTGACTTTAAAGAACCGCTCAAAAGCAGCAGAATGCCCCGGCATGTCAATCTCAGGCAAGAATAAGATATGCCTATCTCTACAATAATCGATCAACTCCTGAAACTCAGCAACCGTATAATGTTTCCCAGCCCAACGGGTCATGTTCTCTGCAGCAGTAAGCCCTGGATATTTTTTACTTTCCAAACGCCAGGCAATATCCTCGGTAAAATGGAAATGCAGAACATTGAGCTTATACATTGCCATCACATCGATCTGCTCCTTCAACATGGACATAGGTTGGTAATTCCTTCCCACATCCAGCAAAAATCCTCTAAAGGAATAAGAAGGTTGATCTTTTATGTTCACTAAGGCTACTTGCTTATCATGATAGTCCATTTGCCTTAAAGTCTGAAGGGCATAGAAAATCCCTTTACTAGCTAAGGCTTGAATATAGATACCTTTAGAATCGATATTCAATTCATATCCTTCATCTGAAACTATGTTTTCTAGGCTTGAAACAGTATTCAAGGAAATGGTTGGACCTTTGCTCCTTTCTTTAATGTCTAGAGAATGCTCTTGAAGAATACTTCTTAAAAGATTAACCTCATTCTTTTCAATTGTTTTGCCAATTTCAAGACGCACCCCCTTAGACAAGTCCAGTTTATCTTTCGACCACTGTATATTTTGAGGCATTGGAATCAAAGCATCCTGAGCGCTCAGGTTATTCACAGCAAAAAAGCTGATAAACAATAAAATATATTGAGCTATTCTATTCATGGTTATCCTTGTTCTTAAATTGGTTGATAATAGACCAACAGTACCATTCTTGTCTAGGCAAGTGGAAAGGCCCTTTAAATAGATTCCCTTTAGCAGACTGGGCTCTTCCCCCGTCCCTATGTAAATAACCAAACCATTCTCCATGTTCTTTATCATGGAAATGAGAATAGGCATATTTATGGATCAACTTATGCATTGTAGCATATTTCTCATCCTTAGTTATCAAATAAGCCAATAAGGTTGCAATAATTGCTTCATTCTGCGGCCACCAAAATTTCATATCTTGCCAATACTCTTGAACAGGTTTATTATAAACATCCCTAAAATACAGAATACCCCCAAATTCCTTGTCCCAACCTCTTTCCCACATATAGTCTAACATCCGTAATCCTAGGTTGATCAATTTCTCATCCATATTTCTATGAACAGCTTCATGGAGAATAAACCAAGCTCCTTCAATAGCATGACCAGGATTGAGCGTCCGTCCATCAATATGATCGATGATACTGCCATCAGGAGCTACTTGCTCCATCACACAGCGGATATCATCCTTCACAAAATACTGCTCTATCTCTTGAATCCAATTTGCAATTGCCTCATCACATCGAGGGTCCCCAATAGTCTCCCGAAGTTGTTGGGCTGTATTGCACATAATCATTGGAATACCTATTCCACGGCTTGGTCGAGTTTTCTCAAATTTTGGTTCCATTTTCCGTTCAGCACTGGCATACTCCAAACAAATCCCATACAGATCACGAGCCAACTGAGCAGCTTCCTCATCACCCGAAGCCTTTGCATAAGCAGCACTGGCAATGACAGCAAAGGTTTCCGAGAAAAAATAACGGCGCATACGGATGGGATTGCCTTCCTGATCCACATGGAAATACATTTTCCCTTCTGCATTAAAGCATTTATTTTTTAAGAATTCATAGCCCAAACGCGCACCTGCCAACCATTCTTCGCGTGGCTCCACTGTGTTGTAAAGAGTAGAAAGCAACCAACATGCACGACCTTGAATCCAAACGGCCTTATCGGTATCAATCAACGAACCATCTTGGTCTCGCATTAATAGGTACCCGCCATACTCATGATCAAATGATCTCGGAAACCAAAAAGGAACCGTATCATTGACCAATTGATCTTTATAAAAATCTGCTAATGCAGTAAGCTCTTCGTTATTGTACATTCTTTTTTATCTTTTAATCGAAAATGTGGAAACAGGAACTCCCTCCTCATTCACCAAATTAGCCCTTGAAAAAGGCTTATATCCATAATATATTTCTGTTAAACCTTTAGGATTTTCCAGGATAACCGAATTCCCTTTTATTTCGACCACCCTGAGATCTACCAAGTTTCCGTTTTCATCCTTAGCCTGAAAACCTATAACTTCTTTTGATCCCACTGCCCTTAATTGCTTGGCATGACTGAACCTTATTTCATGTTGTCTTTCTTTGCGATAAGAATATATGGGTTGCGGGCTGTCCGCATTATTATCTTTCCCAAATTCATGCTTCAAGACCAGATTTGCCAGTCGATTTCCTATAATTAACTTCTCCCTTGGATGTACATCCAAGGAATCACCTACATCAGAACTGATTGCCATATAGACATCCTTCAATTCATTGCTAAGCTTTCTTTGGCTATCCCTGAATTTTGGCCAAGATGGCCTATCTATACTGGAAAGTTGAACCGTATAGAATGGCAACCTTTCCCGTTTACCCAAAAAAGGCTTATAATTCGCCCTCCAAGAATCTATTAAAGTCTTGAATAAGTGCTCGTGTAATTCAACGTTATGTGCATTACTTTCTCCCTGATACCACAGTACCCCTTTTAATGAAGTATCCTTCCACTTATTGTAGCCAGCTTCAAAATTATAGGCCGGTTCATAGGGATGTCTTTGGTTCTTGACCTTAGATTTCTTCAGATTAACCTCAGCTCTGTTCCTGCAGAAATCCTGGATGAAATCAGATTTTCGCCACCCGTGGATATAGGTCGCCAAAAGAGGGTCTTCCTCCAAGCTTCTTCTCGGAATCCAAGACTCAGTATTCGAACCACCTACGGCTAGTTCAATGATACCGATCGGAACCTTCATTTCCTGTTCCAATGCTTCTGCAAAACTGAAAGCAATGGCGGAAAAGTTGGCAGCATTTTCTGCTGTTAACTTTTCCCAGTTTCCAGAGAAGTATTCCAAATCATTTACTTTCTTTAAAGTAACTTCATCCCACTCTTCATTATTTGTTTCCTTAAGGACCTTGTTCTTAAAAATTCGAATATTATTGTGTTTAGATGCCTCCTTAATCAATTCCTTTGATCCATTGGCCTCCTTTAATGGAAAAGCCATATTGGACTGTCCTGATGCTAAAAACACATCTCCGAACAATATATCTTCTAAGATTATCGAATCCTGATCGGTCCTGATTTTCATCCTATATGGTCCACCAGCGGGCATGGCATCCACATCCATTGCCCACTCCCCTTCTTTATCAGCATTGGATAAGGTAGTTCCACCCTTCATTTCAATAAATACAGTCTGTCCAGCATTCGCCTTTCCTTTTATTCGATTAGTTTGATTACGTTGCAATACCATATGCGAACCTATACTTTCATGTACGGAAAGCTTCTGCCTTACAGGAACAATTCTATCAAAAATGGTCTTTGCAATAATTTCGGCGCCTTGTTCAGAAGGGTGTAAATAATCATCAAATAGATCGATACGAAAAGCTAAAGGCGAATAGAGATCAACGAGCTTGTGGAAATGAATCACCGCTACTGCCTCTATTTCCTTTTTGATATCCCAGTACCAATCCCGAGTTCCGGATAGAAACCGAGGATGACCACTAAAGATTGGGCTTATCTCACAGACAAACACCTCCACTTTCGGATTTTCGTTTTCAAAAAGTGAAATTAGTTTATTGTAGTCCCTTTGAAAGTCAATTTGGTAGTTAGGCCAATTTCTTGGATCTGTATCATTCAAGCCCAAGGAAATGACAATCATATCAGGTTTAAAGGCTAACGCAGCCTCTAGTTCTTCTGATTTCAGGTAAGGGTTATGCCCTTTTTCCAATAGCGTTGCACCATTTCTCCCAAAATTGCGTACTTCATAACCATCGCCAAGCAATTGCTGCAATTGCTCAGGATAGGTTTTCCCTTTGGCTAAATTAGAGCCTTTAGTCACTGAATCACCAATACAGGCTACCTTCTTCTTTTGTTGGGCAAAAAGAAAGTTAATAGATAGAATAAATAAGAAAAGTATTTTAATCGATAGCCTCATTCCCCTTCGGTTTTAAAACGGCCAATTGAATGATCAAAACGATCAACACAATTCCCGCCAATAAAGCAAAATCACTTCCCAATTGACCTTCATCTGCAGAGGCACCAAGGATCTTGGTGATATATGCTCCCGCAAATACACCGACCATATTCATGATCCCATAGGCTGTAGCCCTGTATTTTGAAGACACAAACTGACACAGGATCGGCATATTATTTGCATCAAACATCCCAAAACCGAATCCAAACATCAAGCCTGCAGCAACGATTGCAAAGACGCTGTGCCCATATCCAATCAATATTACCGCTGGAATGGTCAATGCCAAGCCAATAGCACTGGTATAGATTCTTCCGCGGACATTCTTTTGTATCCATTTATCCGAAATAATTCCTCCTAGGATTACTCCAAAGAATGAAGAAAGGGCAATGGTAATAGTCGCCAATGGACCTGCCTTTTCCATAGGAATATGCAGGTTTTCAGAGAATAAGGTAGGTAGCCAGTTCTTGGTTGCCCAGCCTGGCAAACTAGGAACAGCAAAATATAATAAGATGACCCAGAATGCAATATTGGAGAACAAGATGGAAAGCCCTTTTAACAAGGGAACCTTGTTTTCAACCAACTTCTTGGCATCAGATCGATGATCAGTTTCTTGTAAAAACAGAATAAGGACGATGGAATAGATGATTCCGATCAATCCAAACAAGATAAAGGTATAATGCCAGGAGTAAGAAGCAGCCACAGTAGCCCCAAAGCCACCTAATGCCTGCCCAAAATAAAACCCGGTCATATGTACCCCAACGGCTAAAGACCTTGATTTATCCGAATGGTAATCCGCAATCAAGGAAAGTCCTGCAGGAATATACAAGGCTTCACTTACGCCCATAATTGCTCTTAGAGCATATAACTGTTCATAAGTATTGGCATACCCCATAGCCATAGTAACTGCAGACCATACAAACAAACTCCCTACAATCAACCATTTTCGGTTCCATTTATCGGCCACAATTCCGGCTACTGGACTCATAAAGCCATATATCCACAGAAATACAGCCATCAGATTACCAAATACCGCAGCACTTTCCAATTCCAAAATATCGATGGCCATTGCAGGTCGCATGGTTGATAAAATCTGGCGATCCATATAATTTAGGAGTGCCACAAACCATAACAAGCCTACAACGATCCAAGGATATTTATTACTGTTTTTCATAGGTTTATTTTATCTGTCCAACAAGAATTTGATCAGTACGAACCCCCGCTCGAACCTCTCCTGATGGAATAAAAAATTGATTCTCTTTAATTAATGCTGTTGTTGTTACCGGACTTTCAGTTTGCATAGGTTCCAATTTTGACCATGAATCAGACTTCAAGTCATAAACCCAGTTCTCCTTAGAAAATCCTGGATGATTTTCTTGAAGTTTATTCTTGGCTAAAATGAGCTGTTCTTTGAGATTTGGGTCTTTTTCTTGTGTAATTTCAGCAATTGCTTGCTCTACCTTTGAAAATGTCCCGCCATCATCGCCACCGAAAACATAAATCTTTCCATCTTTATAAAGTCCAGTCCCAGCAGCTAAAGGTTTAGGTAAATTAGAAATTTCTTTTACGCTTTTTGATGGGATATCCAATTCTAGAACTCCATCATAGATTTCACTAATGCTATTCAGGTTCTTCTTCCTACCACCAACTATGTAGATTTTATCCTTTTGGTTTCCAACTACAATTGCGTTGCTAATTGGATAAGGCAACTGAATATATTCAATCCAATTTGAGGTCGAGTCATCCAATTTCAGGGAATAAACCTTGTCAGAAACAGATTCAGCATTTTCACCGCCTACGAAGAACAATTCGTTATTTCCTACTGCTAAACCAGCATTGGTTAATGCTATCGGCAAAGGCTGAAAATTCTTTTTTATTATATCACCATTCTCCGCTATTTCAAATTTTGAAACTTGTTTCAATGGCCCATTTTCATTTTCACCACCTGCAATAAAAATCGAATTTTGATAGCTCAAATTGGCGGGATAGGCAATCCTGTCTTGAAGGTTAAATATCGTATCCAGTTTTATTCTTGACCCTGAAATGGAATAGATAAATCCTTGAGATTGATAAAACTTTTTCCCTCCGTCCCAAGGCAATCCATTTGGAAAATTAGCTCCTCCTGCCACAATCAGTTTATCTTGAATGATACCGGCTATCGGTCCTGCGACACCTATATTTTTTGACCCAGAAATCGCAGGCAATTGACTTGCTTCTTCCCATACTAATCCAGACTTGCTCTGCGAACCAGAACAACCAACCACTAAAACCGCCATAGATAATATTGCCTTAATCCGCATTAATTGATTGATTTAAAGGATTCAAAACCCAATGCCGCAACATCAGCCTTGAACAACTCAAAATTCTCTTTTGACATATTGGCTATTGGCAAACGGAATTCGCCACAATCCAAGTTCACCAATTTCATATAAGCTTTTCCAGTCGCAATACCTCCATATTTGCCTAACAAACGGATCATATCAATGGATTTCTGTTGCAATTTATTGGCTTCCTCAAAATTACCCTGCTCATAGGCTGCCATTAAATCATTGTATAATGGAGCAGCATAATTGTAGGTACTTCCTACAGCGCCTTTAGTCCCTAATACCAAAGAGGACAACATGTTTTCATCACGTCCCCAAAGCATATCGTACTTCCTGTTTTTATAATTCAAACAAGACAAGAAATCCATAAAATCTTCATGCGTATATTTGATGCCTTTGAAGGTCGGAACCAAATCATCCACTGCTTCCAACAGGTCAATCATATTGTAGTTCCCGCCTGTCAAAACCGGGATATGGTAATAATAAAATGCAGTATTTGGTGCAGAGGCAGCTATTTCTTGACAGCATTTAGCCAATTGCTGCACATTTGCAGGTTTAAAATAATATGGGGAAGTAAAGGAAATAGCATCTGCTCCTTCCTGCTCCGAGATTACCGCCAATTGCTTACATTCTTTAACATTCGTACCGCCTAAAAACATAATCAAGGCGAAATCCGGATCTGCTTTGGTCAATGCTGTCCAAGCCTTCAAGACTTGAACTTTTTCGTCAAAAGTCAAGGACACACCTTCTCCTGTAGATCCACAGATGAAAGCTCCTTTTACATTATTTTTCTTTAGGGACTGATAATAAGTTGGAATAAGGTCTAGGTTCAGTTCACCATTCTGATCAAAAGCTGTAAATGGAGCAGCAATTAATCCTTCTATTTTGTTGTTTAGCATATACAAATTATTAAAAACTAGATAACCTATCCTGTGGTTCAGGATAGGTTAATATTAAATTTAGCATTAAGTTCCTGAATATCCAGGATTTTGGTCTCCATTTAACTTTGGATCCGCCGATAGGGTTCCAAGATCAATAGGCCAAAGAATTTTATGTTTTTGGGAATCGTTGTTATCCAATACACCAACCAAATTCAAGTCTTTTCGAAAAACTAATGGATTTCCTGAGGCATCTTGCATACGTCGAAGGTCAAACCAACGTTTTCCTTCAGATACAAACTCTTTTGTTCTTTCGTAGAAAATAGCAAGCTCATTGGATTCAAAGCTACCGTTTACAAATTGTGGGGCTGACCCTTTGTAGGCACGGTTTCTCACCAACATAATTTCATTGGTAGGATCTTGACCTAATTTATTTTTTATTTCTGCCAATAAAAGATAAGCATCAGACAAACGATAAATCGGATAGTCATCGGAATAACTCCTCACTCCTTCGACGATGGATCCCAAGAATTTTCGGAAAACCACTGCATGTACATCGTCCTTATTAAAGTTTAAAAAAGTTGCATTTGCCCTTGTATCCGCGGCATCAAATAATTGATAAAGGTTATACTTATATTCATAACGAATAATTCCGGTATTTGAAATCTTCAATGGATCAGCAGGAATTGCATTTCCTTTATCATCAACATAGCCTGAAATATCATCACTCTGCGCATAAAGAAAATTATTGAAGAAGTTGGTTGCCTCTCCATATTGATACCTCAGGGTAAAAATAGTTTCAGAATTCCCTTTATTGGAGGCAGAACTTGCTGTGGCAAATACATTAGCAAAATCACTGACCAAAGAGAATTTTGGAATAATGCTCTCCACAGCCGCCTTGGCAGTCTGTAAATCTTGCGCTGTACTTGCAGAAGCAGCACCATCGATCTTCACCTTTGCTGACCATAGGTAAACCTCGGTTTTCAACATCTGTGTAGCAGCTAATGACCATTGCGCTTTTTGATTTAGGATATTATAGTCATTGTTGAAACTAGAAACTGATTTTTCTACGTCTGCTTTAATAAAGTCTAAGGTCTCTTTTTCCGTTTTGCTGCGGGCTGTATATAGCTCTTCTGCTGAACTAGGCGCTTGATTCGCTACCTTGGCTTCAGCTACTAATGGAACCCTCCCCCAAGTTTTGAAAAGATTAAAGTAGTAAAATGCTCTCAAACCATAAGCCTGACCTAAATAATATCCTTTTTCAGAATCTGAAAGGTAAGTAGCAGATTCAACCTGAAATATAAAGTTGTTGATCTGAAAAATCTGTCCATAAAGATTCGCCCAACTACTAAAGCCGGGACTACTCTCCCGAATATCCTGAATAATAATTGAGCTTGAATTTAAAGAGGCTGTACCTGTAAAACTGGTCCCGTCCCTCAACGTTCCTCCTCTTAATTCCCCAAAACTCCATAATGTTTGCTGTGCATTTCTTAATTGGCTATGTATACCAACCATTGCTCCTTTCACCTGGTCCGGAGTTTTCCAGAAAGAGCCGCTTGCAAAATAATCTTCTGGGGTTAAATCTAATTCCATCTTGCTGCAAGAGGAAAAGGTTATGCTAGTTGCCGCTATTGCTAAGGCTATTAATATCTTTTTCATGACTTAAGTTTTAAAAGGTTATTTGAAGACCAAAAATGACCGTTCTTGGCAATGGGTATCCACCACCACCTTGTCCTATCGATCCGCTTTCTGCAGAAAATAAGGTATTGGCAGTCCAATAATGAAGGTTTTGCCCTGTTACTGAAACACTTAAATCTTCCATTTTCATCTTATTAGCCAAAGATCTTGGTAAACGATAGGCCAAAGAAATTTCTCTGAATGCCAAATAATTACCTTTATTGTAGAACATACTGCTTTCACGACTTGTATTGTTCTTAAACAATTGATCTGCCCAGTAATAGGTTGGGTATTTCGCATTCGTGTTTTCAGGGGTATAGGTATCAAATACTTCAGTAGTGGTATTGAATGTTCCTTGCATCATTCCCAAAAACCATGCTCTTGGTCCATCATAGGCAACATATCCAAGTGCATAGTCAAACCTTGCACTTAAAGAAAAATCCTTATAGGTTGAATATAATCCAAATCCTCCGGTCCAACGCGGAACAGTATTTCCCATATAAACCCTATCGTAGGAATTGATGATTCCATCATTATTGACATCTCTCCACATAACATCTCCTAAGGCTAATGGATAATGCAAGGCTTTCTCTGAAGCGGTCATTGCATTGAATACATCTGGATGCACTAATGTTCTAAACCCAATCAAATCCTTTAATTGAAGAGCATAATTATCCAAATCTTGTTGGGTGCGAATGATTCCTAATGCCTCATATGCATAAGCCACATTAGGATCTTGCCCTTCTTGTAAACCTCCAACCCATTCTAATTCCATTGTACTTGGATTATATACTTGGAAACCATTCTGACGGTTATTTTCAACACCGTTATATGGCAGCTTTAAAATCTTGTTCTTGTTGTAGGCAGTATTCCAGTTGAAACTCAATGTGAAGTCATTAGCTCGGATTGCTTGATAATTTAAGTCTATCTCAACCCCTTGGTTTTGCATATCACCATTATTGGTGGTAATTGAAGTAAACCCTGCTGAGGCTGGCAATAATAAGGTTGCAATTTTATCCGAAGTCGTTCTATGATAATATGCAACGGATAGATCTAGTCTGTTAAACAACCTAGTTTCTAAACCTACTTCCTTGGTAATCAAACTTTCCCATTTCAGATTAGGGATACTTAAACTAGTCATAGCATAGCCAACATTTCCATCATACTTTGAAGTACCATATGTTCCTTGCAAGGTATATGCTCCTATACCTCCAATATTTCCGTTCGCACCATAACTAGCTCTCAATTTTAAAGTATTGATAAAATTGTCTGCTCCAATGCTGCTTGCAAAGAATTCCTCATTATGCAAATTCCAACCTAATGAAACTCCTGGAAATGTTCCCCAACGATTATTCAATAGATTGGAGTAACCATCACGACGCAAAGTCAAAGTCATTAAATAGCGTTGGTCATAATCATAGTTAAGACGTCCGAAAAAGGAAGTAATCCTGTTACGAACATGATAAGAATCTATACCACGACGGTTTGCTTCTGTACTAGTCAAGCCCAAATCCATGAAGTCATCCGATGGGGCACCTGATCCAGATGCAGAAAACCCTGTGTTATAAGAATCAAAAAATTCCCAACCCGCCATAGCATCAACATTATGCTTTTCAGCAATGGTAGTTTTATAGTTTAAAACGGCATTATAGGTTTGATTTAATATCTTATCATAGCTAGCTGATGAATTACGAGTCCGAACCCAGTTGCCTGGACTCGCCAAATAGTCACGGTTGAATGATTCATTATTCGTTTGGTTGATAAACCAGTTACCACTTGTCCTTAAACTCAATCCCTTGTATAAATCAATGACAAATGCTTGGGACATTGTGAATTTCTGATTCTGGTTATTGCGGATAAAACGGTCATTGTTAACCGCTGGGTTCCCATCCTGCCAATCACGACCTACCAATAAATCCCCATTTGCATTAAACCCTCGCATGGTTGGAGGAGCGCCCAAAGCACGCGTCATATAATTTCCTTCACCATTAATGGCATCTCTCCATTTCGTATTAGCGAAATTCAACCCTGAATTAGATGTAATCCATGGCTTAATCTTGTAATCTCCATTAAGAATAAAGGTTAACCGGTCATAGTTGGTTCCAATTGGAACTCCTTGCTCATAGTATTTCCCTAAACTTGCATAATACTTACTTTTCTCATTTCCTCCTTGAACAGCCAAGTTATAGTCTTGAGTAATGGCATTCTTACGCAAAGCATAGTCTGTATAATCAAAATCCTTATAGATTAACTCTTTTTCTGTTACGGGATCTATCATAATTTGATAGCCTTGATTTAATAATTCTCTGTTGGAATCATCTAAGAACATGGTACTCCAAACAGCATTGCTAACTTTGTTACCATCCAAGATATTGCCGTCAGCATCCTTATATTTATTCCCTGTACCGAATGGACCAACAGAAGTCAATTGATTCAATTGGTTGGGTTGATACATCCCTGAAGTCTCCACCCCCTTTCTTGACCAATATAAATAGTCCTTGGCATCCAAAAACTCAAAAGGGATATTCAATGAATTAACCCCTATTTTGGACTTCAATGAGATATTGGACACTCCATCTTTACCACGTTTCGTGGTAATTAATACAACACCATTAGAAGCTCTAGCTCCATAAATTGCTGTTGCAGAAGCGTCTTTTAATACATCAATCGATTCAATATCATCTTGATTAATATCTGAGAAACCTGAGCGAATCAGTCCATCGACAATGACCAATGGCGAACCTCCTCCGCCATAGGTTGTTCCTCCACGAAGAACAATATTAGGCACTGAACCTGGACGACCTGAAGTTTGTTGTACTCTCAACCCAGGAATGGTTCCTGCCAATGCTGATGCTGGATTTGATCGAACCCCAGTTTCTAGTACTCTTTTATCCAATCGGGAAACTGAACCTGTTAAGTTAGATTTCTTAATGCTACCATAACCTAAAACAACCACCTCCTCTAAATCTTCTCCTGTTGGATTTAATGAAATTCTTAATGAACCCAAATTTTCTAAGGTTTGTTTGTGGGGTTGGTATCCCAAAGAAGAAAATGCAATTACATCCGACACTTTAGCTTGAATGCTAAACTCCCCTTGTTCATCGGTTTTTGTAACCTGACCCTGTGTTTGATTAGTTACAGTTACTCCCACAAGTGGACTTCCCTGTGGGTCAGTAACAGTTCCTTTTAATGCGGTTTGCGAAAACGCTGCTAGGCTCAGGCAGCATATAAAGGCCATTAATAGGACCTTTCGCAAAGAATGATAATAAAGGTTTTTCATAATAAATGAATAATTAAATTGGATTATGTTATACATAATAATTATTCAAATGTAATACATAATATTTTACATCCAAACATTTTTTTAATATTATTGTAACATTAAATTAAATCTTCATAGAAAACCTATGGACCAGAATACCCCTTCAATGGAGAAATTGGGCAGTATTGATACTTCCAGCCTTGTAGATAAAGCAGAAGAAAGAATTATTCAATTTATTCAAGAAAATAAATTGAATGTTGGCGATGTATTGCCTAAAGAATTGGATTTAGCTGAAAGCCTTGGGGTTAGTAGGACTGTTGTTAGAGAAGCACTACTTCGATTGAAAACAATTGGATTAATTGAATCCATAAAGCATAAAGGAGCTGTATTAAGAAATCCAGATGTTCTTGGTTCTCTCAGGAAGGTATTTCACCCCTCAATTCTAGATAATGAAACTTTGAAAGATATGTTTGAAATGAGGTTAGCCTTGGAAGTTGGAATGGCTGATTTCATTGTCAATAATATTACTGATGAAGATATAGCAGAATTGGAAAAAATTGCAAATGAGATTGTTTCGGGGGATACTGCTAATCCTTGGCATGTAGAAGATGAAATTAGGTTTCATGGAAAATTATATAAAATATCCAAAAACAGAATACTTTTAGAATTACAAGAGATGCTATTCCCAATATTTCAATATGTTCATCAAAGCGGATTATTGGAAAAGGATATAATCAAAGGGGATTTTATTTCGCATAAAGAACTCGTGCAAGTTTTGAAACTAAGAGATCCAGAAGCATATAGAGCTGCAATCAGGAAGCATTTAAACAATCATTTTGCAAGAATAATTGGTTAGAAGAGGTTTATTATCCTTTTACTAATTCAAAAATGGTAATTTCAGGAGCAATACCAACCCTACCAGGATAACCTAAAAACCCATATCCAGTATTTACATACAATTGAGAAGGACCTGCTTTGTAAAGGCCAGCCCATTCTTTATAAATATATTTTGCTGGACTCCACTGAAAATTCTCTCCTCTTACACCAAATTGCATTCCATGGGTGTGTCCAGCAAACATAACATCAACATCAGTATCTAGCACTTGTGCTCGCCAATGTGATGGATCATGCGATAACAATAATTTTACGGCTTTATCTTCAGTACCTAACAAAGCCTTCTCTAAATTTCCTTTCTTCGGAAATCTGCCAGTTCCCCAGTTCTGTACACCCACTATTGAGATTTCCTCATTACCCATTTTTAAGACGCGATTCTCATCCATTAAGAGATCCCAACCCATGATTTTATGGGTATCAATCAAGTCTTGAAGATTTTTTCTTTTCGCTGGAGAATCACCAGGACCAAAATAATAATCTCCGTAATCATGGTTACCTAAAGTTGAATAAACTCCTAGATCCGCTTTAACGTGTGCAAAGATATCCTGGTAATATCTCATCTCAGAAGCCACGTTGTTCACTAAATCTCCTGTGAAAAAAATTGCATCTGGCTTTTCGTTCAATAACATTTGAACCCCGCCCATAACGGCCTTTTTATTATAAAACGAACCTGAATGAACATCAGAAATTTGACCAATGGTCATCCCATGAAATTCTTTGGGTAAATTTGGCAAAATTAATTTTTGACGTCTTACTCGATAATCATATGCAGTGGAAATTACCCCCCAAGCTAATGGGACCATTGGCAAGGCAGCTACAATAATCCCAGATTTTAATAAAAAGTCAGATCGAGATATTCCTTTTTTAGGTACTTCTGGCAATGGTTCTTCAAGTCTTTCTAGTCGATCCTCAAGATCCTCACCTTTCTTGCTTGAAAATAATCGACCAATCCAGATCCCGCCACGACGAACATCATCGATGATTAAAACAATTGCATATACAAATTTGCTGACTGCTGTCAAAAAGAATGCAACTAAAATAATAGAACGAACAGATAATGGAATGCTATATTGAAATGAAATAAATAAACCTATTAGCAATGACAAGGAATAACCCCACCAAAGGATGCTAAACCATTTTGTCTTAATAAACTTTATATTAGTTGCTCGTAAGGCAAAGAATATATAAAAATCTAATAGAAATAATATTACTGCATTTAATTTTAACATCTTAATTTCCGTTTTCCAGCACCATTCTTTTCAATGCTTCAATCCACTTCGGGTTTTCATTCAAGCTTTCAACCATATGAACTTCTTCCCCTCCTAACGCTTTAAACTCGTCTGCGTATTCTACTTGTATCTCATCTAATGTTTCAATACAATCAGCAACAAAAGCAGGACTGAATACCAATAATTTCTTTTTACCGGACTTTGCCAATTCATGAAGTGTATCAGAAGTATATGGCTGAATCCAAGGGGTTTTTCCTAACCTTGACTGAAAACAAACGGTATACTTCTCCTCTGGAATATTTAATTTTTCAACAATAGCCCGTGTGGTTGCATAACACTGTGATAAATAACAAAAAGAATTAATTTCTTTCTTACAAGAATCGCACCCAAAATCTGGACACTTTAATTCCCCCGTAGGATCGACTTTACCTAATTGACGAACAGGTAGGCCATGATAACTGAACAGAAAATGATCATAATCATTCAAATCATGTTTTTGAGCATGCTCCGCAATTACATCAACCATTAAAGGATTATCGCAATAACTACTAACGAAACTTACCTTAGGAAAGTATTGCCATCCACGCATCAATTCCATTACACGGTCGATAACGGAACCAGTGGTAGCAGATGCATATTGAGGAAATAAAGGAATGACAATTAACGAATCCAAAAACATTCTTTCCAAATTTTTTAATGCATTCGGAATAGAAGGCTCTTGATACCGCATTGCTAATTCAACATGATATTCTTCTCCAAGTTCTTCCTGAAGCATTTTTTGCTGTTGAACGCTATAATACATTAATGGAGATCCGGTCTCTGAACTCCAGATAGTGGAATAGGTATGAGCTGATTTTGAAGCTCTTTTTGGCACAATAATCCCTTTTACCAACAAAGTCCGAGATACATAAGGAATGTCCATTACCCTTGGATCCATTAAAAACTCCGTTAGATATTTCTTCACCTCACCTGTAGTAGGTGAATTAGGGGTACCCAACTGAACCAATAACACACCCTTTTTAGCTTTTTTACTCATACTAAACACAAAATTAGGCAATATTTATAGCAAAACAGGCGCAATGGCTTATTTCAACGGCCTGAATCAATGAATTTTAAATTAAAATGACGATTAATAAGATTCGATAGTTTCCTTTACTTTCTTCATTAACCACATCGGAGTGGAGGTAGCTCCGCAAATTCCAATAGTTTCATTGTTTGAAAAGATGTCAGACTCCAATTCTGCTGGATCGGAAATAAAATAGGTATTAGGATTTACCTGCTTACAAACTTCAAATAAAACCTTCCCATTTGAAGACTTCTTTCCCGAAACAAATATGATCTTATCATATTGCTGTGCAAATAACCCTAAATCCTCGTACCTGTTTGATACTTGCCTACAAATGGTATCATTAGCTTTTACCTCATAACCTCTATTAATAAGCTCTTCCTTGATCGCATAAAAACGATCTACACTTTTTGTGGTCTGACTGTAAAGGGTAAATTTCGCTGGCAAGTCAGCTCCATCGAGTTCTTGGAGATCTTGAAACACGAGGGCTTCATTGTTGGTCTGTCCCTGTAAACCAACGACCTCAGCATGCCCATGCTTACCGAATATCAATATCTTCTCATTTTCATCATGCGAAGTTTTAATGCGGTTCTGTAACTTCAACACAACAGGACAAGAAGCATCGATCAACGTAATACTATTTTCTAATGCCGTCCTATAAGTCTCAGGAGCTTCGCCATGAGCACGTATCAGCACCTTTTCGTCCTTGAGGTCGTGCAATTCTTCATGAGAAATAATGCGTAAACCCTTGGCTTTAAGTCTGGCGACCTCTTCATCATTGTGCACAATGTCACCAAGACAATACAGATAGCCATCCCTGTCCAGGATTTCTTCTGCCATATCGATCGCATAAACGACCCCAAAGCAGAAGCCCGAGTCCTTATCTATTGTTACTTGCAGGTTCTTTGACATAGTACAAAGTTAGGTAATTTTGTTAAACCCTGTTTGTTTTAAATGCCAGTTTTTACATAGTCCCAACAAGGACTCTCCCCGAGCAAAATGGGAATACTAATGGTTCTTTAGAGATTTGTATCATGGGTTTGTTACACCGATAGCTTACTATGAAGTAACTCTACAAGCCATGGAAAGAACAAATGGATAACTGTCATAATAAAAAGGGAGAGCAAGAGAAACCTCACTCAATACTCCAATAGTGAAAGAGAACAATAATTATTGGCTTCTGGTCAAAATTTCTTTACTTACCAAAGATCTTCCATAATACTTCCCTCTTCCATACCGTTTGAATGCACTCCTTCTGGCGCAATGCTTTGAGCGGCCCCTGCAACTATAACTTGAAATTATTTATGGATTGATTTGGTACAAAAACACCTACTAAGGGCAAATTAGCTTTTGCTGATTATTTACTCAGAACCCAACCCATAACCTTACTAACCCACTCGGGGTAGCTAAGATAGGAGGAATGAGAATCTTCAACTTTTTTAACATTTTAGAATATAAAGCAAATTTATTTGGGACGCATCACTTAAAATTTCCATTCTGTTAAAACCACAAAATCCCAGTTCGGTGTCATGGGACTTAGAAAAAAAACGTAAATTCGGTTCCCTTTAGGCGTCATTGTTCTATTGGGCAAAATAAAAGCCAGACACTTATTTCGATAAAAGATGGAACATGACGATATCTTTAACCTTTCCCCCATCCCCATGATGGTACTAGATAGTTCCGACCACTCTTTCCTTGCCATCAACAAGTGTGCTCAAAGGATCTACGGATTTTCATTAACCCAGCTCATGGGTATGACCCTAGAGGATGTTCTTGCTGATCCAAAACATAGGATAGAAGAACATATGGTCGATATAGCCGACAAAGTAATCCAGAGGCACCGGAACGCTGGAGGAGGTAGCTTTTTGGTGAAACTATTCATAACCCCAATCACATATTCTGGTAGGAAAGCGTTATTAGTAAACGCAGTGGAGCTCGAACAGGATAGTATCCAAGGAACAGGGCAAAACATGGACTTTGCCCACTATTCGGTCCTCGATGAGGAAGGCAAATTCATTTTCGTTTCTCAGCTCCACAGCAGTTTATTAGGTTGCGAGCCAGAGGAGCTATCCGAGAATAATATTTTCGATTTTGTTCAAGGGAAGGACAAGGAACTAATCACTAGGCTACTAAAAAGGACCCTGAGGGAGCAAACCATCTCTGAGGGGTTATTTGCCATCATCCGTAAAAACGGTGAAAAACGATGGTTAGATTTTAATCTTTCAGTTGTGACCCTCGAAGGAAAAGGAAAGGCAGTCAGGCTTGGGCTTTGTGACGTTACTGAAATGACCGAAAGGGATCTTTGTGACCAAGCCCTCCAGCAAATCGAGAAAGTGATTGCTGAATCTCCATCACTAGAGATACTCGTGGAAAAGGCCATCCAGGTTATCCTGGGGCTCGAAGATATAAGAACGTCAGAGATCTGGCTTGCATCAATGGATTCTACATCTCTTAGCCTTAGCGGTAGGGCTAGCAAGCGGGATGGTCAAAATCTGCTAAAGGGATTTTCACCACGCTTCACTTGCAATAAGGGTGAAGGTCTTCCAGGAAAGGTATGGATGGAAAGGGGCATTGTCGTTACAAGAATGGACTCTCCAGAACTTGGATTAGCCTTTGGAATCCCTATCATTGCCGCAGAAAAATTCCTAGGATGCTTCATTTGCTATTCAATAAAGTCGTTGGACAAACTGGATACAACTACCTCATTTCTGGAGAGAGTATCTTTAAAAATCGCAACACCGATTGCTCACAAAATGAAAGAGAGTGAATATCTCATGCTTTTCGACATTTCTCCTGACCCACACTGTATCCTCGGCAGGGACGGTCAAATCGATAGATACAATAGGGCATTTGCCGCACTCGTATCGAGAAATGGTATAATTTCACCAAACACTTCCATTCTCCAATTTGTATACCCTGAGGACATCAGTCGTGCAATTCGGGATTTTATTTCCATGGTCAACGGATGGAACATTGGTCCATTCCGCAGCAGGATAGCAAATGTAGAGGGCAATTTGCGAACGCTGCTCTGGTCAGCAGCCGTATCTCGGGAATCTATGCGAATCATCGTTGTGGGAAAAGATGTTACCGAACAGGACAAAGCAGAGCAAGAGCTCCATGGCGCGCTCCACAGGCTTCAAAATGCCCAGAGGATCGCTAAATTGGGGTATTGGTATAGGCCAATCGACTCTCAAATTTCTGTATGGAGCGAAGAGACTTACAATATCTATGAACGCTCCTCCAGCAACTTCCTTCCCACCATGGAAAACCTAAAACAAACATTTTTGCCCGATGACCGTTACCTGATCGAAAAAAAACCTGAATTACTACTCTCACCAAATGTCGCTAGGGGATTTGAGCATAGAATCATTACCCCTTCAGGAAGAATTAAATGGGTAAGACAGGAAGTACTGTTGGTCACCAAAGATGACGGAACGCCTGTGAAGGTCGAGGGGACTATCCAGGACATTACGGAACGGAAAACTTATGAGGAAAGGTTAAATATAAGTTATGAAATTTTTAGGCTCGCCATGCTAGCGAGCAATGAGATGATCTGGCACGTCGACCTCTCAGTCAATACTTTCACTATGGGAAAGGGGGGGCAGCAACCACTAGAGCCAGAGAATTCCGAAGAGTTTACCATAGCAAATTCATGGTTTTCCACCATTTTACCTAACGATAGACAAAAGGTATGGGACTCTCTCTGGAATGTGATTGACGACAAATATAAGAGTTCATGGTCTGCCGAATACCGAAGAGTTTCAGCAGATGGTTGCCTCCATCATTATGAGGACAGGTGTCAAGTTCTGCGAGACGACGAGGGAAATGCAATTCAATTAGTCGGTGCAGCGCTTGACGTGACCACATCCCGTATGCACCTGGAGATGATTGAGGAGCAGAACCGGCTACTAAGGGAGATTGCATGGGCTCAGTCTCATGAACTCAGGGCTCCTCTAACAAGACTTTTAGGACTTGCGGAAGTATCGCTACAATATGGAGGTGGTGGTCTATCTCAGGTACGGATCATGGAACTCATCAAGGAATCAGCTGAGGAATTGGACATAATTATTAGGTCAATGACAGAAAAGTCAAACTCAACACAACATGGAACAAAAAACGATACTTCTGGTCGATGACGATCCAGTCATCAACTTCATTCATAGAACAATCATTTCAAGTGTTTTCTCTCACAACAAGATCATAGCTGTGGAGAACGGGGAGTTGGCAATAGAACACATCAAGAATAATCCTAATAGTTCTTACATAATCTTCCTAGACATAAATATGCCCGTTATGAACGGGTGGGAATTCTTGGATGCCATAAGGTCCCAAAAGGAAAAGTTCGACCTTTCCATCCACATCCTAACCTCTTCAATTGACTCTCGGGACATAGAGAAGTCCTCAAAAGATGAACTCGTTAAATCATACCTGACCAAACCACTTAATCGAGATACTATTTTAAACCTTAGGTCATCAATGTGAGGGCCAGTAATTTTATTATTATTTCGAAAAGTTAATGCTTTGAAAAACAATTTATTAATTTTGATTATTTAATAAAAAGGCAGAAATATTGAGTTAAATTACTCATAATGAATTTAAGGCGGGACGTTTTTCAAGACATTTCTGATCCAACCAGGTGAGCAATTCTAATGTTGGTAGCTACACAAGCAATGACTGCAGGTGCAATCGCTTCAAACTTTGGCACGTCAAGACCACCAGTTTCCAAACATCTACAAATCCTGGTCGAATGTAAATTGTTTACACAAGAACATCGTGGGAGGGAGATTTATTATCTGGCTATTGCAGACAAGATGAAGGAGGTCGAATATTTTATACAACCATTCCGGCAAATGTGGGACAAAATCAATAAAAATGATACAAAATACCAAAGCAACTGCCTACCTGGGCTCTCATTGATTTTTCACCTCAAAGATTTTTGATTTGCCTCTGGCAACTGCTTTTTAAAGCATATGAAGACCCAAATCTTTTTGAACATTGGATGAGTACCTAAGTTCTGAAAATGGACATCAAGAACCATGGATTTTATGCATTAGAAACTTCGTATAACGGAAATGTGGTGTTTCGTGCCAACGGAACTATTCATGAGTGTATTCCCATCTAGAGAATCACACGAACATTTGAAATGGGAAAACCAAAATTTCCCATTCAACTTGAATTTTTGGATAATAAAAAACTTACCCACGAAACTAGCAAGCTGAACATGCAAATAATATTAAGGAAAGTTGAATTCAGAAACCAATTAATACATATGCCGTTTGCAAATGGCCTTAATTGCGTGCATAACAGACTCCAAGAATTACTTAAGGAAGTAAAATTGTTGAAAATGCATTACAGGATTATTTATTGGACAGCGACTATATTCTTGTCAATTGGGATGATTGCAGGAGGTATTCAACAATTGTTACAGATCGGTGGCTATAATTCAATTGTAAGCTCTTTGGGATATCCCTTTTATCTATTGAACATCCTTGAAACCTGGAAATTATTGGGTGTTTTGGTATTACTAATTCCGAAATTTCTGATATTGAAAGAATGGGCTTATGTAGGATTCTTCTTTGCGAGGTCCGGGGCTTTTATTTCACATTTGGCAGTTGGACATTCATTCGCAGAAACCGTACCTTTATTGATATTGATTTTTTCAAAGGTTTTGTCATGGTTCCTCATGCCACCCGAAAGAAAAATTGTTCTCAATTAAAACTAAAGAAACTCCTATGAAACAAAGAATAGAGGATTATTTTGCCAATGCTGTTAGATGGAAAGCCGAAATTCAATTACTTCGAGAGATTGTTCGTGAAAACAACTCACTTGAAGAATCTTACAAATGGAATCACCCATGTTATACTTTTCAAGGGAAGAATATTGTACTAATCCACGGATTCAAAGATTATTGTGCCTTACTTTTTCACAAAGGTTCCTTGCTTAAGGATCCGAAAAACATTCTAATTCAGCAAACTAAAAACGTACAATCAGCAAGGCAGATTCGATTTAAGAATATTGAACAGATCAAGGAGCTCCATGTTAGTATTAAGCATTTTATAGAAGAGGCAATTGAAAATTCAGGAAAAGAGGTAGTGTTGAGGAAACCATGCGACTATCCCATACCTGAGGAATTTTACAAAGTATTAAATGAAGACCCAGTGCTAACAAAAGCTTTTTATTCCTTGACACCTGGACGCCAAAATGGATATTTATTTTATTTTAATCAAGCTAAGCGATCCACAACTAGAGAAGCTAGAATTCAAAAACATTATCAGAAAATCATTGACGGAAAAGGGTTCAATGAAAAATAGGTTTGGTTGTAGAAACTTTAATTCAAAAAATAAATTAGAAACATAGGAGATCAAAAATGAATTATGGGTAATAAGCAAAATTAAAATGGATCAAATTGAAGGTTTCTATTTTCTATAATAAAATAGGAAGTAATCAAAAAATTAGGTGTTTTTTGAATTTATAAGACAAGACCTTCGGTTAATCAATGTAGAGAGACCTAAGATTATGGTAACCCCTGTTTATTTGAAAAGAAGGGACTCTAAGATATCGAGGCTCGTGTTAAATGCTGATATAAATATGTGTGCGGCATTACGAGAGGAATATTGAAACTTCTGCGATATCACTTTATTCTTACAAGAAATACAGAGAAATACGTCACCTCTAATGGAATTAGAATTCTCCTCTGAATCACTAAAAGCCTTACCCGTCACAGCTATATGAATATCAGCTTGTATTACTTTTGCCAAACCTACCAACATTGCCTCGGTCACCTGCTTGGACTCTGCAGAGTACTGGTCAATCAAGGATCCTGGAACTTTTAAGACTTCTTTTTTAATTTTTTCAGCATAACATACTATTGAACCATGCAAATAATTTCCAGATTCAGTCTGCAAGCTCCATATACTCGTAAAAAAACCTGCTGGCATGCTTTCTGCCAACGACATTTTATACCCCTTTAGCTTTATCTGTTCCCCAATTCGATTTAATTTCTTTTCATTTATTTTCATAAGGATTCTTTAAAATAGCTGTAATCCTAGAACAATCCATAAAACTTTTTGTTGAAAAAGGCCTGTGATATCGCTATAAAAATATTCCTTTCTCCTTTCCATATGAACAGATAAACCTATTAAATTACCCCCATCTATCCCCAAATAATAAATGGATTAACATCCTGTTTAGCTAGTGGCAAAGTTCTTTTCATCCAAGGCTACATGAAATCCCAGCATCAAAAGTTATACCTCAGAAAGTATACCTACTCCGTCCATTGAAATTAAGTCCAAAGTGATATTTGGAATATCATGTTTAATATATTTTATATACTGTTATTATAAATAATAATGAAGGGCCTTATTTAAATATGTTTGTTTAGGGGAAAACAACAAATTCTATAAATAAGAAATTGGATAACAAAAAAACAGAATGCTCTAAGGGGATAAGGGAGCTAATAAGAAAAGGAAAATAACTGATGAAAGGAAGGACTCAGAAACCTTACCTCTATTCTTTCAAAAGGAGAGGAATCAAACATTCTTAAAAAATTCCAATCTCAAGAAAAAGTAGACTTTGGCACACTTTAAAAGGAATAAAAACAATTTCGAATGCAGATCTAAACGTTTTGATGTAGGCAATGAAAGACAATTATTTCTGACCTCCATAAACCCCGACTTTCTTACAGGTGTCTGATATAAATATTAAATTAGAGAATTATATTGCTAATCTTAGAAAAGTAACCTCTGTCCAAAACTTTTTCAAGTTGTTTTAATTTTATTAACTTTGCAAAAAATTTTAGAGTATAATGGCAACAAACAGAACTTTTACAATGATCAAGCCAGATGCAGTTGCAAATGGTCACACTGGCGCCATCTTGAATGACATCATAAATGGCGGCTTCAAGATCGTTGCAATGAAATACATTCAGCTAAGCGAAGTAAATGCGGGCAAGTTTTACGAGGTTCATAAAGAACGTCCTTTTTATGGAGACTTGGTTAATTTTATGACATCAGGACCAATCGTCGCAGCTATCTTAGAAAAAGATAATGCTGTTGAAGATTTCCGTACGTTAATCGGTGCTACCGATCCTTCAAAAGCTGCTGAAGGAACAATACGTAACAAATACGCTAAATCTATCGATGCTAACGCTATCCACGGTTCTGACTCTAACGAAAACGCGGAGATTGAGGGCAGCTTTTTCTTCTCTCAATTTGAGCGATATTAAATTCTTCAATTGGCTTTAGGAAATAGCATTTCCTCAATTAGTTCCATCGAATCCTTGTTGCGAGCAAAGTGACAAGGATTTTGTTTAATAATATAGAGCCATCCTCTTTTATCTAACATTACTAATTCGTTTGTTAAGACCTAATAAGAATCAAGAAGTAGTGATGAAATCTAAAAAAATCCGGCAAAGGTAATTCTCCTGGTATGGGTTTGGGCAATATTCAATTGGAGCAATTATCATAGACTCTTCAAAAATTGTCAAAGAAGGTCTGCATAGAAAATGAAAGGTAATTGAGAAAATCAATTAATTATTCCAATTAACCCAACTATTTATACAAAGAATATGTAAGAGCCTTTATATTGGTTCTTTTTCACCAGGAGAACTCTGCCCCTACCCTCTATCGGAATTATTCAAATGGTAACAGCGTTTATGCTATCTATAAAGATTGCACCAGAGTTTTGCGCTTCCAATAAGGGGTTATTCCTCATAGCCAACCCATGAGACTATGAATTGATAAAAAATCGCTATCCATACAAAATGTTTGCGTTAAACTCAATGGTGCCAATCTAAATAATATATTCACTAAAAAATACAACGACCAATCCCAATATTACACTGTGTAACAGTTAGGTTTCAATTTAGTCAAGGGTTAATCCATCCGCAGGTATTTCCTTCAAACCACTTGTTCTAAAATTTCCTTCAAAGCAAAGATAAATAGAACTTGCTATTGCACTGTTATAAGAAGGTACATAATGTAGATAGCCAAATGCATGTAGGTCCTTAAGGCATCTGGTATAGCTCACTGTCGAGATCTTGGCCTTCAAGGCGCCCTGTCTGGCATAAATTCTTATACAATCACTAAATTCTGAGCTTGCCCACTGCCTAATCAGGGAGAAATAGAGCGAAACATGTGTACTTGAAAGCCTGGGGTCTCGGTCCATGGCCTCAAAGAAGTTGGGCAACACCTTTGCTAAGGCATAGAAGGTTTCAGGTCTCATAGATTGTGTCCTCCATTACCCCCTCGACTGCTCCTTATCTGAATTTGCCGCTGTTGTTCCTGTTTTTTAGCGCTTGGTTTCTGGTGAAGTTTTGAACGATCATCTATAAATTCCTGCCGAATCCCCATCTCATTGTAAATGCAAACAGCTTTGAATCTTGGCAAAGCCTCCAGGTAAAGTTTCTCTGGACCTGAACCTAGCTCAAAGGTGACAAGGTGGCGGTTGCCTCTTCCTAGTGAATCCAGCAGTATCTTTTTGTTTTGCTCATCCCTAAGTTCCATAATAGGATAGCGCATTAACTGTTTTTCTAGGTCATATCCATAGTTCTCGTGGAACTGGAGCATCTTATGATTGCCATTTATGTCTAGGGTTTTAGAATCGAGCTGAAACCATGCACGATAGAGGTCACCTTGTGGGGTGGACACTTTTTTTAACACTGACCTGCCATTGAGCAAGTTATAAGCTTCCTTTAACGTAAACTTGAAGTTTCCATTGATATTGAATCTTCTTGAGTCTGCTAACCGTGCACCATTTTGCGGAAGATCGATTCGAAAGGAATTGAAGAAATACATTTCTGTCTGTTTGCTTTTGGAGAACTGAAGTTCAGCCTTTACCGGCTCAGATTCGATCTGTGTATTGAACTGCAATTGGAATTCTTGGGTACCCTTTGCAATCTTTGATTTCAGTGAATCTTCTAGATGGTGACCAAATCCAGAATAAAACAGCTGTTCTTTGAGGTATTCATAGTTTTTTATATTCATAATCGTAATATTTATTAAAGATTTGGAACTGGAAGGGTCTTTAGGATATGCCTATTTCGTACCTTCAGTACGAGGTTCCTACCACCAGAAAGTTCCATAAGTTCCACTCTTAGATGTTTACCCTTAGGGAGGGTAAAACTTGGGAGGCTGAAAACCAATGTATGCATAACATATTCAATGAGCTTACCATGCTCTCCTACCACAAACTCGGGGGTGACCTCAAGGTCTTGTGAAGGGGTTCTTTTTGTCGTTTTGTTATCTTTAATGAAGAACCTGAGTTGGTCAGGTTGAAATGGTACGTTAGAATTATTGTAGAATCTGAATCGAAAGTACATCCTACCATCCTGTATAAAGACACCATCGAGGCTAAAGGAGATCCCGTACGAATGCTTTCTTATAAGAAAGGGAACAAGGTCGGTTCTACATGCCCAATCCATTCCTTTTCTTACCTTGTGCGGAGGGACATTCTTTCCATTCACGATCGCGCGAACTGTAGGAGGCCCCAATAAATCTTTGACCATAAGATTTATTGGATCTGCAAATTCCGCATAACTAACCAAGAAAGTATATAACTTTCCATCTTGAGTTATTACTGTAAGGTTTGTTTTTTCTAGCTCTCTTTTTGCGGCTTTGACCTGAAGGATGTTCTGTACTCCGTTAGCCTTCTGGGCAAGAAGTTCCAAGCTTCCCAGGTCTACGCTAAGGATTGGGCTTGGAAATATAAGATTAGTCGTCATTTGTTCACTGACATTTAATCGCTGTGGAATGTTTTCAGCCTGCCCTTGAGCACCAGTCCAAGCCAGAAGGAGAAAGAGCGAAAATAAAAAGCTTTGTATTTGATTATCCATCATAAATTTTTATCTAAGGTTGAGTAAATTTTGATCCTTTTTTATCCAATAAGAGCACGCGATAATCTGCGGGCATAATTACTTTTTTCACTTTTATCCTTTTAGAAATCAAACTCTTTGCTGCCTGTATCCCCATAGTGGCAGCCTTGGTTTCCCATGAGGGATCCAGTGCAGTAAAACCTAACTCTTGGATGGACCTATTGGATGATTCCTGAATTCCTTGCTGTACAACGTTTCCGGGGACATTGACACCTTGCATTCCATCAAGATCATGCACCTGCAGATCGACAGGTAAAATCACATTCCCTACTCGAATGTTGCTGACATTGATGTCCATCCTCTGGGAGGTAAGGTTTACCCTTGCAAATACCAAAGTTCCCTTTGGGATCTCATTGCCAGCAATGGTTACGTTTTGTAGCAGGTGAAGTTTAATGGACGAACCGTTCGTAACCTCTTGCCTATCATGCACAGCGGCAAGGATAGATCCTTTCTCAATAGGAAGTTCGTCTTGCACCATGGTTGAATAGAACCTGACCGCTCGTTTAAAGGAATCCAACTTTTGTCCATGGTTTTCTAAAATTGAGATGTCTCCATGCTCCAATGAGGGTTCTACGTGTAACACGTTATCACTTGCCTTGCTTTTATCCTTATCTATCCTGGACCTTAACCTCTCGGGGTGCTGGATGTCTAGAACTTTGTCGAGCATGTCATTGAGTTGAGAGATTTCTAGGTCCTGTTCTGGATCATGGGTCAGCGAATCCAAGCGTGATCTGTATACATCCAGGAAATCTGTTTCAATCTTACCCTTTTTTTTACCTTCTATAATAGGCATGACCTCTGCCACTGAATTCCTGTACTGAGAGTTGGTCTGGGGAGTATTATTGATCTGAGTATCATCCAGCTCTTTGCGAAGCACGGAGAGTCTGCTAAGGATCTCTTTGGAAAGATCCTCTGCTGATTCACTTTCCTCGGGCTCAAAATCATTGCCCTGTTCTCCTTCTGCTTGCCCTAGGTCCTTCCAAGAAAATCCACCAGGTTCCTGTGGGTCCAAGTAATAAGGGTCGTTCCTGATGAGCTCTCTAAGCCTTAAGGAATCACGTTCCGCCTTTTCATAAAGCTGGAGCTTATTGAGCTTTTCCCCTAATGTTTCACCCATCTTTGGAAGATCCGCAGGAAAACCAGATTGTTCACCTTTCTTAAGGTAGGGTTGCGTTCCACTTCCCACCCCCATTCTCCAGAACATCAGAATTAAAAAGGGTATGGCAACCACTGGAGCTAACAGAAGGAACCTATTGCTAAACTTTTTCCTATTTATTATTTTTCTTGTTTTCATGACAATTATCTTTCATTGATCCATTATTTTTTTCTGCACGATGAATGTTTTTTTTCTTTCCCTATCCCGGGATTTTTTTCTTCAAGATTCTGATGATCTAATTGTCCTTGGAAATTTGGACGAGGTTGACCAGGCTCCTGACCTTCATGAGTGCCTGGAGGCTGTATAGTAGGTAATTCTATGGATGTTGGCATTGATATTTTTAATCTTGAGGCTCCCCAAATCGAACTGTAGACCTGGAAAATGCAACAACATCCGGCCAATAGTATAAAGATTGAAAGCCAGATTATCCGGGTCCTCCTAGAAAAGCTTCTTCTTCTAACCTTTCCTTTGAATCTCCATATCTTGTGGAGTTCAAGTAGCTTATTTGTTTTTTTCTTTTCCATTGTAATTTATTTACGATTCCTAGTCCTTAGGTCCCGATTTTCAAGGATCTCCCACCTTTCGATTAACAGACCATGGGAATTATTCTCGCTCCTGGAAACCTCCCTAAGCATTCCACGACATACCAAGTTCCGCGTGGTCTGAGTGGTGGGTCTAGTAATCAGTTGAGTGCCAAAGAAGTGGAAACTGTAGGGATATTTTGACAGGTCCACACGGATACTATCCACAATGAGGCGTTGGTTCACATTGGCTGCCACCAGCTGTGAATAGAAATCCCTTTCTCGGAGATTGTCATAAACTTTCTTGGCACTCTGGTCCGCTAAGTAAAGTGCAATGGTGGTTTTCTCACGGATGGAAGATTCATCGGGGTCCAGCGTGAAAAACAGCTCATGGAAACGCTTGATATGTTCCTTGGCTTCGGCCGAAAGGTTGTCCTGACGGGAAGACGATCGGGCCAGGAAAGCCTGTCCATTTGCCAGTACATATATTTGTTGCTGGTGTCGGCTGATTGTCCCCAAGCTCCAGTAAATGCACAGACAACAGGTCACTCCGCTAAAAAGAACAACAAGCGCCGTAAACCCCCTGACAAGTCGAAAGGCCGAATCAATATTTTTCATTTTCCTGAACATATTCTTTGTTTTCTATCTTTATGGATTTCCTTTCAATTTCTCCTGCATATAGTTGTCTTTGGGAGCTGAATCCTTGAAATAAGGTTCACTCTGGGATCTTTGGACCATGTTGCTAGAGTTCCTTGCTGCTGAATCTCCCATTGCATCACCTGACATTGACACATTTTGCACCATACGGGTAGGCAGACTAGTAGTGGTTCCGAGGAAAATGTTAGTAACGTTCCTTACAAATGCACCGCTTTCCGAGGCGTTTACAATATAATTGGCGATTGTAGGGACTGCAAAATAGCCAACAATTCCTATGATCAGGAAAATCAGATAAGCACCGTCTGAAGGAGAGAACATGGTATATCCACTTTCCTCAATCTGAGATATATCCAACCTGAGCATATTTTGTTGGATTTTTCCGATTAGACTTCCGAAAATATTGGCCACTGGCAACCATAGGTATATATTTATGTACCTAGCCAACCAAATGACAAGGCTGTGCTGAAATCCATCAAAGACCGATAGTCCAAATACAATCGGACCCAAAACAGAGAGGACTACCAACTGAAAGGTTCTCAAGCAGTCGATGCAGAGTGCCGCCGCCTGGAACAAGAGCGACAACACTTCGCTCATCCATTCCTTAATGGAATTCCTAAAATTATAGGCCGCCTTGGCCATCGCGAACTTGTAATCATTGCCAAGGCCTTCCCAAAACCCCTCTGATTGCGGATCTTCACCTTGATTGGTATATCGGTACCACTTGTCTCGGTCACCTTGGCCGTTAAGACCTACGTAAATCTGAAAGAGCTCAGTCCCCTCCAATGCTTTGCGCTTTTGCATGAGTAATTCTGATATGGCCTGGTTTGAATCACCTACCATTGCCGAGGTGGCTAGGACAGTTTGAGAAAGTACTCCGTTCACAAGCCCCATTACGGATGGGAAGACAGAAATGCAAAAACCAATGGCAAATGGGCGCAACAGTGGGAAAATGTCTATGGGTTCTGCCGCTGCAATATGTTTCCATACCTTTGAAGAAATGAACCACAGGGCTGCAAATCCTGCAAGTCCCTGACCTACACCCATAAGGTTGGAACATAAGGGCATCATTTCATCATAGAGTTGCTCTAGAACGAGTTGGAAATTGCTGAAGTTCTCGGAAAGATCCTGAGAGGAGGCTCGTAATGGTCCAATTAGGGTCAGCAAGGCTAAACCATATTTTATGATTGTTTTCATATTCTTGTTTATTTGTCAATATTAATCTGGGACCTTCTGGGTCATTTCTTCCATCCTGTCGATGTCCCTGCTCTCACGCATCCGTTGGTACCGGAGGATATCTGTAGAGTTCACCATAGTGCGGAGGTATTCAACCGACCGTTCCATTTTGCTGTAAAGCACGTCAATGGCCAGCAGGCGTTCCCCATCATTCATTTTTAACTTTCCATCCACCACCAAGACGATCAACTCCTGTAGGATCATTAAGCTTTCCTCTAGGGCTTTTTCCTGAACCAAAGACAGATATTGAAGTTCCTCTAATGAAAAGAGACCTGAATTCCGAAACCGCTGAATGAACCTTTTTGTCAGAGAAACCACCTGTAACTGAAGGTCAATAACCAGTTTGACCTTGTGGTACCTTCGAACCGATGGACTGGCTTCAAACAAACCTTGCAAAAAGATTCTGTGCAGATCAAAGTTACCTTTACTAAGGTCCCTAATCATACCATATCCTTTATTGAGTACGGAATAGGTCTGCTTCATCTGAGAAAGGATTTTCTTCATTTGTGTCAATTTCTCGACGTTCAAGATCAATTGTGAAATCTCAGCACTTTGTCCCAAGATCCTTTTTCCAGGCAGCACTAACCACAGGGTGGTTAGTAACAATAATCTGCATATCTTCATTTAATTCTTTTTTTTGTTCCCGATTTTTCAATAAGGATCCACAGATCCCTTTGTTCGCGTTTCCTGAAAATGGAGATTAGGGAAGAATCCTCTATCAATCTCTTGGAGACGGACAGAAGCTCAACCATCTTGTTATGGAGCACACAAAGGCGTTGCAATCGCTGGCCATCGTCCATCTGTAACTCATCGTTCTTCATTATGTATGTAAGCCCTTCAAGCAGTTCGACACTGACTGCTAGGATGTTTGAGGAGATATCCTTAATGAACTGCCCTTCTTTGTCAGAAAGTTTATCAGCCGACTTTAGTAGGTCCTTGGCATAAATACAATGCTTAATAGTGATGGCCTGCATGTCCAATATCATTGACACTTTCGGGTTTCCTTTCAGATGTGGGCTGACCATGCCCATGGATTTGAAGAAAAGTTGGTGCAATGCAAATACATCTATCTTTGCTTCCTGAATAGTTCCCAGCCTGGACTGCAAAAGACCTTTTCCTTCCTCCACTAGATTTAAATAGGCACTCTGAGCCGCAATTTGCTGGATTTGGTACTCTTTGTAGGTTCTTTTTTGACGTATCCATTCCTTCACTATCTGGCATTGGCCGGCTTCTGGCACCAGGAAAGCGAAACAAAGGATGAATAGGGAAACCTGTATAGCTTTCATGGTGTCTTGGATAGGTTATAAAGTTCACTGACTTTTCCAACCTGTTCCTTCTGGGATAAGCGTTGGAACCTCAAGATTAAGTTTTGCCGGTTGAAGGTCTTAAGGTCCCTATAATTCCCATACAGATCGCTGATTGTCTCATTTATCAGTTGGATTCGCTGCAGATCGGTCATTGCAAGGTGGAACGATCTTACTATTGATCGAACTTGTTCAAGGTTTGTAAGGCTCCTATCAAGGATCACTGCATATACTTTTTCCATGTGGACAATCTCATCCCGACTAAATACCGCATCCCCTTTCAACAGGTCCCAAACCTTACTGTATTCCTGGACCAGATTTAACTGAATCTGGACAACTTGGCGGACTTGCCGGAAACCTGCGATTGCCGACCTTACCTGGCTAAATTGTTGATAATGTTCTCTATATTGCTCCGTATGCTTGTTTGTCCATTCAGAGATTTCTTGGAGCCTTAACTTGCTGAGAGTATTCTCCAGTACTTTTTGTGCGTTCTGAAGCCAGATGGTCCGGTTTTGTAACCTCTGGACTTTTAGGTCTACGGCTCTTACCACCCTTTTTATCCCTGCTTTAATTACCTCTGCTATGCCGATCTGTGCCTGTGCTAGTTGGCAGGTGCCCATTGCAAGGACAAGTCCCAAAAGGGCGATCCTTCTCTTAAAATCTCTTTTCATACTATTCATATTTTTAGCAATCCATTTCTGATGTCCCTTGCCATCGCCACAATTGCTCTTGAAAAGTTCCCACCTTGGCTACGGATATATTCCAATAACTTAACCCGTTCTGATTCCTCGGTGGTATAACATAGATATTCCTCCAGGGATACCTGGGTACGGTAGACCCTGGAGTGGACACCTCCCAAGGAAATGAAAACCTCCTTATATCTCTGGGCAGGATCGTTGTCTCGGTTAACCGAAAGCACAAGAGCCTTTTCCTTGTCTGTCAATCCTAACATCGCCTGAATCTCGTCGAACTTGTTTAGAAACTTGCGCTGGTCTAATAGGATCTTGCAATCGCTGTTATTGACAATTGTCTGTTTGACTATGGGCGAAGATATGATGTCATCAATATCCTGAGTGACTACGATTGCCTCTCCGAAAAATTTGCGCACTGTCTTAAAAAGATACTTTATGTACTGGGCGAAACCTTCTTTCATCAGGGCCTTCCAGGCCTCCTCTATCAAGATGATCTTACGAACCCCTTTAAGCTTTCTCATCTTGCCGATGAAGACTTCCATAATAATAATGGTGACCACCGGAAATAGGATGGGATGTTCTTTGATGCTGTCCAACTCAAAAACTATGAACCTCTCCTCCAGCAAGTTGAGAGCCTGAGTAGAATTGAGCAGGTAATCAAATTCGCCCCCTTTATAAAATGGTCTTAACACATACAGGAAGTTTTCAATATCAAAATCACACTGCCTGACCCCATCTCTTTGAAGGGATGGCACATACAATTCTTTTAAATATTCATAGAAACTATCAAAGCATGGCCATATCTGAGGCCGTGACCCCAGAAATGCAAAATAGCCGGAGATAGCATTGGAGAGTCCAACATATTCAGATCTCCTGAAGACCTCATCGTCCCTTTTCCATAGGGCAAGTAGCAAGGTCTTGATGCTTTCCTTTTTCTCAGTATCAAGGCTATCCCCTGGACTGATAAAAAATGGATTGAAACTGACCGGTTCCTCTTCACTATAGGTAAAATACTTCCCTCCGATCAATTGGCACAAACCTCTATAACTATGCCCCACATCCACCAGTACAACATGACTACCCTGTTGATGGTAGCTCCGGAGCATATGATTAGTAAAGAAGGATTTGCCACTACCAGTCGGGCCAAGAATAAACTTGTTGCGGTTGGTACATATCCCTTTCATGATTGGCTCATCAGAAATATCGACATGGAGGGGTCTTCCCGAAAGACGTTCCCCCAGGCGAATTCCTGTTGGGCTCAAGGAGGTTTCACTATTGCTTTCTAGGTTGAGAAAACAGCTTGCTTGTTCGGCAAAAGTCTCAAAGGTCTCATTTAGCGGGAGGTCGGCAGAATTCCCGGGTACTCCTGCCCAGAAAATTTGAGGAGCACCAACTGTTTCCTCTTTGCAAAGTGCATCGATCTTGGACAAAGCCGAAGAAATCATATTCCTGACAGAATTTATTTCCTTTTGATCGCACGTCCACGCTAGCACGTTGAAATGGGCTCTTACGGGCAATCGTTGATTGGCAATGGCATCATTCAGGAAATCTTCCGTGGCATCCCTGGCAACCTTGTTTGCTCGACTATAAGCAGAAAGCGATTGTAACCTCAGGCGTTTTCGTTCCAAGCGCTTAATCACCTCCTGATGGTCAGAGACAAAAATGTACTGGTTATAGATGTGGTCACAGGGAAGAAGTTGTCCTAATGAAGAACTGAACCCAACACTGAGGCGTGTTCTTTCAGTACAATATCTTTCGTAATCGATCCTGCTACCACATAGGTTGGGCAGATCTTTGGCATCACTTAGTGTAAACAGTTGACAATGCCGATCCCCAACTTGGATCCCCTTGGAAAAATCTATATCCCTTATCAATGGACCTTCTTCTGACCCTCCCAGCCTGAAGTAACGTTCAATGAGTCCCTGACGGTCATTTTTGCTCTTTAACTCAACGTCTGTCAATCTTTTGAGTTGGATCAAACCAGAATCCTCAAGTATCCTCTGGAACTGCCCGCAGGCCCCAAAGAATTCCTTGAAGCCTTCAAGGTCAATGGTCTCTTGGGGAACAAGGTGCCCTCTTATCAAAGTAGAGAAAAGGCTATTTGCTCCTTTTCTGGAATTAGGAGATTTGGACAACATGACATAACAATGATGCTCGAGGTAACTCCTTTCGTTAAAATGAAGTTCGCTTGCCCTTTCAAGAAAACCAACTTCTAGGTCGGAAAGCTCCGCACGATAGTTTTTCTTCTCGAACCAATCTTGTTTATGTATAATACTCCCATGCGGTAGAGCCTTTATAGCACTGATCCAGCTTTGGTGAAAAGTTTCCAACTCTGCATCTGACAAACTGAATATCTCTGGCATATTTGCCTGAAAGACAAGGGTTACATCGCCACTTTTGCTCAGGATACAATCTTGCTCAACGTCCAAAAGAGGAAATATCTTATTGAATTCTACGTCCATTTCTCCCCCTCCCAGTCTTTGAAGTAAATAAATGACCTTCTGTCCCTGATTCGAACAGCGGTAGGCAGCTTTCCCCGTGCATATGCCTTTAAAAAGCCAAATTTACCATATCGCTTATTCCACCCATGAACACGAACTGTCCAGAGAGTTCCTGATATGACAATAACTGAAAGACTAAATATCCTGGAAACCCCTGAATAGTATAATGTCAGGAAAATCCCCAGCAAGAGAACAAACCCGAGAACAAGCATCCAGATGTATTGTGATTGGAACCCAAAGAATTCAATAGGTCTGTTGATGTCACGTTGGATACGATATATTGAATTTGCCATATTCATCGAATTCCAAAGAACGATTCAATTACTGTAGTTACCACGACTAAGAAAACACAGCTGCCGAACCAAGCGGCGGCAACCTTCCCGGTGTCGGGGTCTCCATTGTTCCATTTCTGGAAGACCTTTACAGCCCCAATGAGCCCCAATAGGGCTCCAACCCCATACATGAGCTGTGTCCCTGCACTGAAATAACTCCTTATTTGAGTATTTGCCGCTTCTATTCCTGCATTTCCATCCTGTCCATTGCAGATCAAAGGCAGTAGAAAGTAAACCGTTAAAATCACCGTTCCAGTGCGCAGGTTCAACCTAGCTGTCGTCTGATGATCTTTATCTATATTATTTATCATAAAACATATGGATTTTATTTTTTATGGATAGATGGCTTGCGGTCCCGCGATACCTGAAAAAAGGTATTATCAAGGTGCTCTCACCAGGTAGGATCCGGGAGCGCCGGCCAACTTTCAACCAATTCTAAGAGCAACCAATTTTCTCCTTAATAGTAGAAAAAGGAATATCAATTCCAAAAACTTCCAGCTCTACTACCAAGGTTTCCACCATGATTTTCTGGAGTTTTCTGTCATTTGAAGGATTGTACTTCTGCAATAATTCCCTGAGGGTATCCCATTGTATTACCGGACTATCTCCTGCATTTCTGTAGGGAACAAGATATAGGCGCAACTGATCAAGGAATTCCTGGCCACCCCCATAAACGCGAGTTGGATGTTCCTGGGCTCCCCTAGGCGGGTCGAAGAGCGACTTATTTCCTTTCTCCCATTCGAAACCAGAATTGGAATCAACGTTTTTGAAGCTATCCAGGAATTTCCTCCCATATAGTCTCCATAGGGCCCATACGTAATAAACCGCTAAGGCACTGGTTAGTAGTAGTAAGATTTGTGTCCAGGTTAAATTTTGCAACATTATTTTCTCCTTTTTTACTTTTGACTACAATCAGGTGAATACTTATGGAAAGCTGCATGGTCACCCGTTCAATTGTTTTACAAAGAAACAGGGAAGGGTTTCTTACTACAAGTACAACAATTACCTGTAAATAAGTTGTACCCTCAATGGGACGTTACTTGACTCTTTTCACCTTATTGCCCTAGAGCGATCCTGGAGTAACATTAAGGATTTGAGGTACATACGATTTTTTTGAGGCTCGTTTTAATGGAGCACACCTCTTTAAATTTGGATCGAAGGATAATTTTTTAATAACTCAAAGCATGGATATGGAAAATAACAATAGAAATATTTCCCTACAGGAAATCCGTGAAATGGACCTGGTAAGCTACCTGGCGAATCTTGGCCATGAACCCTCCAAAATCAGGAATAATGATTTTTGGTACCTTTCCCCATTTCGGAAAGAAACCGTACCTTCCTTTAAGGTAAACCGCAGGATCAACCGCTGGTATGACCACGGCATAGGCAAGGGAGGCAACCTCATCGATTTTGCAATTCTTTACCAAGGTTGCAGCATTTCCGAATTCATTGAAGGATTTAGAATGGAATTACCTGTCACGGTATCCTCCAAAATGGCATTCCCCAAGAAATCACACCAGCATGAAAACAAAATCACCTTAATCCAGAACAGCTCCCTGAGGTCAGACCATCTTATTAAATACATTCAAGAACGTCGCATCTCTGTGCACTTGGCAGATCAATATTGTAGAGAGCTCAAATATGAAATTTCTGGGAATAGCTATCTTGGAATTGGCTTTCCCAATGACGGAGGAGGTTTTGAAATCCGAACACCCCATTATAAGTTGAGTAATTCTCCAAAAGACATCTCCAGTCTTGGAATAGGCCACAACGAAATCCTTGTTTTTGAAGGCTTTATGGATTTCCTGACCTTCAGAACCCTCCATCCTAATTTAGACGAATCAAAGGTGGATTTCATGGTCCTTAACTCCGTATCCTTCTTTGAAAGGGCACGAGAAAAAATGGAGTCTCACCAGCAGATTTCCCTATACCTTGACCGTGACAGGGCCGGCACAGAATTAACCAGATACGCCTTATCATTGGACAATAGATACCGAGACCAGAGCGCATTGTACCAGAATCATAAAGATTTAAATGATTGGGCAATGAATATAGGTAAATTGAAAACACCTCTTCCTGCCCGCAGGATATCCAAATAATCACTCAAAAAATTCAACATGAAAAACAACAAACTAAGAAATAAGGCCGTCACCCTTAATTTTACGGAAAAGGAATATTCCCAGCTAAAGACAGAAAAAGAAAACAGTACATGCCCGAACATGGCCCTTTATCTCAGAAAAAGATTGTTTTCCCGAAAAATCGTAACAACAATAAGGAATCGCTCACAGGATGATGTCCTAGAGGAACTTTCCCGTTCTAGAAAATGCATGGAGAGATCCAAGGTCCAGATGGTTGAAGCATTAGGGGACATAAGCGAGAGTTCTGACTTATTAGTGATCTTCAAGCGTATCGAGCAGGAAATGTACATACAGACTTCATTAATAAAAAAGCTTCTCAAGGTATGGTTGCACTAACTTACGACGTGGCGAGTGTTTCTAGGATAATTGCCTACCATGAGAAAAAGGTTGCCTCTGGAATCGCGGAATGTCTCATGGCGGGAAACATGCCACTATCATCTAAGGATCTTAGCATACAACAAAAGACCTCATACATGGTCAACCGCTGTACCCTAAACGCAAACATCAAGCTCCCCTGTCTGCATTCCATTTTGGGCTTCCACCCTCTTGATGGAAGACTGTCCAATTCTCAATTCCGCTTGATCGCCGAATGTTACATGGAGCTGATCGGTTTTGGTCTACAGCCATTTCTAGTTTACCGGCATTCAGATACCTACCACCCGCACATGCACATCGTATCAACGAATATCCGGAGTGATGGAAGCCAAATCTACACGCACAGGCTGGGACAGCGACTTTCCATTCCTGCAGCAAAAAAACTAGAGGCTGATTTTGACCTGGTTCCTGCACAGGAAAATTTACTTGGAGAAAACGAAAGGCCAACCCCTATAAGGGAACTTATCCAGGCTGCTCAGCCTCTCAATAAAAGCCTCCGTGACATCCTACTCTACCTTCAGCGTACATACTCATTTTCGGATTTACAGGAATGGAATGCGCTGCTCAAACCTTTCAATATATTGGCCCTAAAGCCAAAGGCCCATACAAATGATCAAAATAAAGGACTGATCTATTACTTGACAGACAAGTCCTACAGAACCGTTTCCAAAGGGATTCCTCAAGCCAATCTTTCCCCAGATTTATGCCAATTTCCACTCTCTTTTTTTCATGTAGCACAAAGGGAAAAGACTTCCATCACTCGTCTCCGGACCGTCATTCAGCAAGAAAAAATGAGTTCCTCAAACCAGGGGTGGGATGCCCAACAACTATTGTTCCAGGGCATTGAACTCATTCAATTACCTGGAAAAGGAAAAGTTTCAAGTGAAACCGTTGTGATCGATCACATGCTGTATTGCGCAATACACGAAAGAAAGCTAGGTCTAGGCTTTGATATCAATTCATTCAAGCTTGGCCATAGCGCTGAATGCAAAATGGGAAAGGACCTTCAGATAGCCGAACATAGGACCATTAAATTATGATAACATAAACCAGAACGAAAATGAACAATACCGAAAATGCTCAAGCTCTGAAAAAAATATCCGACATGGGACGGCTTATAGCGGTGTTCCTATTGGCCTTGCATTATTACCATGTGGGCTACCATTGGTTCATTAAGCTGGGTATGACATGGCAACTAACCGATAGGATTCTCAAATCCATTTCAGGAACTGGGCTCCTGAACACCTTTAACCGCTGCAAGTGGTTTTGTCTACTTTTCCTGCTGATTTCCATGATTGGAATAAATGGTAAAAAGGAAAGAAAATTCAATATGAACAGAGCATTAGTCTGGTTTTTACTGGGGTTCGGTCTCTTTTTTTCCAGTGGGCTCATTTTTAATGTGCTACCAGCTACACCTTTGGTACTATTGGTATATTATACGCTGAGTACATGGGGCATGCTTGCGGTCATCAAGGGAACCACGATTATATCCAGAATCCTTTGGACCCAACTGGCAGACCAAGACATATTCAACCTTCAGAACCAGACCTTTCCACAGCAGGAAGACCTACTGGAAAACGATTTTTCGATAAACCTTCCATTCGAGTACCGTTTAAGAAACCGAAAGCGATTTGGTTGGATCAACATCATCAACCCATTTAGAGCAACCCTGGTCTTGGGTAACCCTGGCTCGGGTAAATCTTATTACGTGATACGTCATATTATTTCCCAACACATAAAAAAAGGCTTCTCCATGTTAGTATACGACTTTAAGTACGATGATCTCTCAAAGATAGCATACCATCACTGGATGATGGGGGAAAGGAAAATGAATTTCTATAGGATAGATTTTGACAACCTTTCCAGGACCCACAGGTGCAATCCCCTGGAGCCCTCGGCAATGGATGACATCACTGATGCTGCAGAATCAGCCAGGACCATTCTATTGGGCCTAAACAGGGAGTGGGTTAAGCGACAGGGGGACTTCTTCGTGGAATCGGCAATTAACCTCCTAACTGCAGTAATCTGGTATCTAAGGTGCTACCAGGACGGAGAATTCTGTACCTTACCTCACGTGATTGAGCTTATGCAGCAGGATTATGACCGACTTTTCACATTGCTTAGAAGTCAGGAAGAAATACAGGTCTTGATCAATCCATTTGTCAATGCCTATTTGAACAATGTAATGGAACAGCTCGAAGGTCAGGTAGCATCGGCAAAGATAGCGCTGGCCCGCCTGTCCTCACCCCAACTCTACTACGTTCTTTCGGGAAATGATTTCACCCTTGACATCAACAACCCAAAATCACCCAAAATTGTTTGCATGGGCAATAATCCTCAGAAGATCCAGATCTATGGGGCCGTGATCTCACTTTTCGTGAACAGATTGATTAAACAGGTCAACAAAAAGGATATGCTTAAATGCAGCCTGATCTTCGATGAGTTTCCAACGATCTACTTAAACAACATTGATAGCCTGATTGCTACTGCCAGAAGCAACAAAGTTGCCACCACCCTCTGCGTGCAAGACATTTCCCAACTCCGTAAGGATTATGGCAGAGACCAGGCAGATGTCATACTGAACATAGTAGGAAACGTAATCAGCGGGCAGGTTTCCGGAGAGACAGCAAAACAACTTTCTGAGAGATTTGGGAAGATCATGCAAGACAGGCAGAGCCTATCGATCAATTCCAGCGACACTTCCATTGGCTTATCGAGCCAACTGGACGCAGCAATTCCCCCCTCGGTGATTTCAAGCCTATCCTCCGGTGAATTCGTGGGGATGGTAGCTGATGACCCTCAATTACCTATCTCTCTGAAAGGATTCCATGGCAGGGTGATAAACAACCATCGGGCGATCGCAAAGGAGCAGTCCAGTTACCAGCAGCCCAAAGAGGTCACCCAACCCCAACAAGGGATGGTAGTCAGAAATTATCAACAGATCAAGCGAGACATCCAGGACATCACCTATTCTGAAATGGACAAGTTGATATCGGATCCATCTACCCGGCACCTAGTCATCCCCAAAAAATGATGCTCTAACCGGATCTGCTGCCTTTTATTCCATAGGCCTCCTTTGTGGACATTCATATCAAACAAACTCCTAATTGCAGGGCAATATCAGAAAGGCTTTCCAAGTTATTAAACTCTTAGTCAGAACACGCTAAATCAAAGGACCATAAACTACAAAGCTGCTCGTGAAGGTCGTCTTACTGCTCTGCCCAATTAGGGCTATTGCTAAAAACATTTCGTTATTTTCAACTTCATATTTACTTATGTTGGCCAAAACAGGTTTAACGTTCATGAGCAACTCTTCGAGCTTTAGAGATAGATGAAAATCAATTGTATTATTCATATCCCCTCATGCTAGAATGCCAGTAAAATGAGGAAATACTCCTAGAAATGACAAGGACTTTCAATTACAACTTTAAGGGAATGGAAGAGAATTCCACGAAGGAAAAATTAAAAATGGCCTGCCTAGTATATCAGGCCAGTATCTTTAGGAGTTCCAATTTATCCAGCACAAGGAAGATATATGATCAAAATTATCATTCCTAGGCAGGTATTCAATGTCCCAATATCGCAAATAGTTTTGGTAAGAATCAAGTGAAATTGTCCAGACATACAAAACAGCCGATCTTGCACAAGTAGACACTATGTGAAATTTTTAGGGATTTATCTATTTTAAAGATGAATCAAATGCCTGAAGTCCACCAACCACCGGTAAGGTCAAATGAGATCCATCAAGATCAATCGTCAGTTCAGTACCGGGCTCTGGCCATAGGGTAAAATCTTGATCAGAGGAGAATATCATCAGTCCGATTTGTTGTCCTGCAGGAATAATTTGGTCATCTGGTTGAAGGTCGAATGCTAAATCATAGAACTTCCCTGGTTTCAGTGGATTGCTTTTGGTCAAAGATTCATGGTTTTGGGGATCAGCCCACCCACGGGTAATGATATTATCAGTGATTCTTATATCTTTACCCTTTTCCCAAGGCAATGCAACTAACCAAACAGATAGGTTTGCTGCAGGTTTACTGCTCGCCAAACGCAGATTAATACGGGGCAATCCGGATATATGAAGATCTTTTGTCAGTTTTGGACTTAGATAAAGCAACCTATGATTGGACGTTTCCAATTGGGCCAATGAATCTCCACTGATGGATACGTCATCAACCAAGGTTTCAAGGGCCTTTACTGATTTCTGTTTAGTTGATAGAGCACCATGTTTAGGGGCACCTGCAACTAAAAAAAGTTTCACATTCAGTGCCGACGGATTTGGGTAATCTGCATAGGGAGTAGGATTCATTTGTCTTTCATTTTCACGCACGATCCAAGCTTTGGGTTCATTTTCAACTCCATTTTGGACACCAAATAAATACCGTGTAAACCAGCGGTTCATCATTTTCATGGGAGGAGGACCTCCGTGTCCATCTTGATGATAATAGAGCTGGGTTGGAATACCTAATTCTTTAGCAGCTTTATAAATTCTGTAGCTATGTTCAGGCATTACATTCCAATCATTGAACCCATGGGACATCAAAAGGGCAGCTTTCATCCCTGACATTTGGTTTAGATAATCTCGACCTTTCCAGAAATCATTATAATCACCAGATTCACGATCCAACCCTTTTGCCATTTCGGTATCGCGAATTAACTTATTTCCGTATGGACGTTTAGCTTCATCCCCACTATGGACAAAATCATAAAGTACATCGATATCCTCCCCCAAATAACCACCGGGACTGCGAACCAAACCGTTGGATCTATAATAATGATAGTATGAAGTATTGGGAGCAATGGGAATAATGGCTTTCAGGCCTTCAACTCCAGTTGTTGCAGCGGCCAATGGTAGGGTACCGTTAAAAGATGTTCCGGTCATCCCTACCTTTCCTGTGGACCAATAGGCTTTAACCTTTTGATTCCCTTCGCGACTGGTATATCCATTGTCCTTACCAGACAGCCATTCAATGACTGCTTTAGGAGCAAGAGATTCATTAAGGCCACCTATACTTGGGGAACCATCCGAAAGACCAGTACCTGGTGAAGAAGAGTGAACAACTATGAATCCACGTTTTATCCATTCATGAATAAGGCTATTGGAAATAACAGGTCTTTTTCCTGTTCTCTGAACCTCTGGATGAACCCTTGGGTTTGGGGCCTTTTCACCAATTTCATGTTTCACGTTCCACATGATCCCATCGACCATCTGAGCAATTCCAGCATAGTATGGGCTAGTCTCGTAAATTACTGGAAGTTTAAGGTTTTCGGTTTCTGTTTGGAAAGGGCGAGTTACATCGACATGCATCCTATCAGGTTTTCCATCACCGTCAGTATCAAAATCAGTTTCCACCCAAAGGTCCTCCCGTATCCATTTATCAGGGGTATTGAACCCCTCAACTATCTGGGCTTCGCCTTCTTTAATGACCGGCAACGTTTGAGCAGTAAGATCAGCAGAGCAAACCACAAAACCTGTTGAAAGAAGTACAGATGTAATTATTTTATTTATCATTGATATAATAATTTTCGTAATTTATTTTTTAGGAAAACCACTCCTAACTTTTTATATCACTACAATATTAAACATTTTCTCAATTAATGTATAACTTCCAACCAATACCTTCGTCTTCCCAATTGTTTCTACTCCCTCTCCAGGGGCTAACCTGCCTGGGATCAAAGTATATTGCATTGATAAGATCACTGGTATTACCTCCTAATTGAATGGAATAACCCATAGTCTCCAATTCATCAATAGTTCTGGGATCTGTTTTCCGATCCAATAACAAACTACTCTCGCATGGATTCCGGTCTTCCAGACTGGTCCCTTCTGGAGAGAGCCATAATTGGTTACTGATGATATTAGAGCCTTCACTTGCCTGTTGATGAGTCATTCCCGCTCTGGAGAAAAATTACGTGAAGGTCATCCTATTGCCGTCTTTCAAAAATTTACCAAGAGTTTATGAGCATAAGCAGAAAAAGGAATTTTTAGAAATCCCGTTTAGCGAGATAGTAATCCTCTTTTTGTGTCATTAAGGTTTTTTCCTCTTTTGTCTTGTCATAATAGCCACAAAGGTGGAGTACACCATGGATGATTACTCGATGCAACTCATCACGATTGGAAACATTGAATTTTTGAGCATTTTCCATGGTTCTTTCTACGGAAATAAAGATATCTCCAGCAATGAGGTCCTCCTTTTCAGATGAATCAAAGGTCACGATATCCGTGAATGTATCATGGTTAAGATATTGCTTGTTAATATCAAGAAGGTAGGCATCTGAACAAAAAACGAAACTCATTTCTCCAACGCGACTGTAACCTTCTTCTTTGATGGTTTTTCCTATCCACTGCCTTACCTTTTGTTTTTCCTTGAGTGTAAAATCGATGTCCTGGGAAAAAAACTGTATATCCTTCAATGCCATATTAAAAAGATTTGCTGTACATATAACTCTGCAGAATCAATACTGCTGAAACTTTATCAATCAATCCCTTATCCTGTTTTTTACTCTTTTTCATTCCAGATACTGAAATGGCCTGCGAGGCGATCTTGGAGGTGAATCTTTCATCCACCTCTTCTATTGGAATATGGGGATAAGTTTTACGTAGCTTCCTGCTGAAACCAACCACATGCTGATCGGATTCAGAAGCCGTTCCATCTAATTTCTTTGGTTTGCCAATGATGAAGGTTTCTACCTGTTCTTCAACAAGGTATTCGGAAAGAAATTTCCAGATCTCTTCTGGATGGATGTTAGTCAATGGGCTTGCAATTATCTGCATGCTGTCCGAAACAGCTATTCCAATCCTCTTGGTCCCATAATCAAAAGCCATTAATCTCATGTCACTGCATTTTTTACAAAATTACAATTAAACTTTAGATTAGCCCTATCCGAAAATCGCAAAATATCTATACATTTGATAGATATTAATTATAAAAATGAAGGCATTTATCTATTTAATCAGCTTCTTTGCACCGTTAATTATAATGGGCCAATCTTTGGAACAGGAAATTCAATCCTATCGGGATAATCAGATCCAGGAAATGGTAAAGGATGAATTTGGTCCACTTCGAGAAGATCAGGTAAAATATGTGACCTTCTACCCTGCAAAGCAAGATTATGTGGTGACAGCATCAATAGAGCTGGTTTTCAATGAACCGACCTTCAGGATGCCCACTTATGATGGAACTTCTAACGAATACAAGAAGTATGGATTACTAACATTTGAATTGGATGGAAAAATATATAGTTTAACTGCCTACCAAAGTGTATCACTATTTCAGAATGCGATCTATAAAAACCATCTTTTTGTGCCTTTTATGGACAGTACGACTGGAGAAACGACCTATGAAGGGGGGAGGTACCTGGATCTAAGCATTACGGATATAAAAGATGGAAAAATCAGGATAGATTTCAACAGGGCTTATAATCCTTATTGTGCTTACAGCAATGGATATCGGTGCCCACAACCACCGAAGAACAATATAATGAGTGCTGCCATAGAAGCTGGGGAGAAAAAATATATTGGCCCTAAAAACCAAAGGAAGGTTAATATGAAAACAGCAAAGAATTTCAATGATCATGAGAGATCATTAATCAATGACGGAGATGAAAACAAATTGATGCATGTATACCAAATTACAGATAAGAAGGAGCTGGCTGTCCTGAAAAAACCATCTGAGGACATCAAATTTGATGACCCTTTGTTGGATAAACTAGCCTCTAGGATGTTGCAAACGGTCAGGGATCCTGACCATCCAGGAGTAGGAATAGCTGGTCCACAGGTAGGCATCAACAAAAATGTTGTTTGGGTGCAGCGTTTGGATAAGAATGATAAACCTTTTGAATTCTATTTGAATCCGAAGATCATTTGGCGCTCACAGCTAACTCGCCAAGGGACAGAGGGTTGTTTGTCAATTCCAGATCTAAAAGAAAATGTAAAACGTAGTTATGCGATTAAATTACAACACATCGATCGCAAAGGGAATGTAAAGGAGGAGTTGATAGAAGGTTTTACAGCTGTTATTTTCCAACATGAAGTAGACCATCTTTACGGAATATTATTTCCTGATCGAATTGAGGAAGCAAACAAGAAAGAGTATATACCTGTGAAAGGTGAATTAGATTTCTTTATTCAGAAAGATAGTATTAGGCCTTAAATTGATGCCTGATCACTGTACCTGTAAACAGGGATATTTCACATTGACCATTTTTTTTCTAAAAACTTGGTTATCTTTATTATTATTCGACAACTATCCTTAAAACCATGTACAATTCAGCCTATAGCATAGCTATTGTTGATGATCATTCATTAATCATACAAGGGCTGGTGAGCCTTTTGGACCGCATAAAATCCTATGAGGTTACCGCAACTTTCACCAAGGGGTCTGAATTACTGAAATATCTTAAAACAGATCAAGTGGACATTGTTCTTTTGGATATTTCACTTCCAGATATCAACGGAATAGATCTTTGCCTGGAGATAAAGCGTATTGCACCCAATGTTATCATCCTTGGCCTGAGCAACCATACGGAGCGAAGTGTTATCTTACAGCTCATGCAGAATGGAGCTTCAGGCTATCTGCTCAAGAACATCGAAATTTTTGAATTGGAGAAATGCCTGGATAAGGCTGTTAACAAACAGTTGGTTTTCAGTTCAGCAGTCCAGGAGATCATTGCGAATCCCATCAGTACAGATCTTCCATTGTTACCAAAACTGACCAAAAGAGAGATCGAGATCCTGAAGCTGATAGCTATAGGTAAGACTTCAATACAGATTGCAGAGGAATTGTTCCTATCCCCGCTCACCATCGAAACCCATAGGAAAAGGATGATGAGCAAGTTCAAGACAAAAAATATGATGTCGTTGATTAAAATAACGACCGAGAACAAAATGATCTAGCGTTCTTTAATGCGGACCTCAAACAATTTTGTCCAATGTTTTCCAGTTACCAATAAGGTTTTGGAATCAGATTTATATGCAATACCGTTCATCTCATTATCATAAGGAGCGCGTTTATCGCTATAAAGACCGACAAAATTGATTCTACCTTCAACAATTCCTGTCTTTGGATCGATGATTACCATTTCATCCCTGTCTCCATAATAGAGATTTGCGTAAACTTTACCATCGATAAACTCCAGCTCATTTAATTCCTCTACAGGCCCGTTATCGTCAAAAACGGGCATAACGCCTGTTTCAGCTAATGTTTTCGGATCTAAGAAATACAAATTATTGGTACCATCGGACTTAATGAACTGTTTACCATCATAAGTAAGACCCCAACCTTCTTGGCTGTTTTGGTAATTAAATGACTTCAATAATTTAAAGCTGTTCTTGTCATAAACATGGCCTTTATTGTTCTGCCAGGTCAACACGTACATATTATTTCCAACTACCGTCATCCCTTCACCAAACTCATCAGCGGCGAGATCAGCTTTTTGCAGGACCTTTCCCGATGCCAGTTCCACTTTCCTTAATGTGGACTCACCCAATTGGCCGGTGGTTTCGAATAAAGTTCCGTTTTCATAATATAGCCCTTGGGTAAAAGCTCCCTGATCGTGTGGATATGTTCCTATTACATCAAAAGCGTATTGTTTTGGAGCTGGAGGAACTACCAAAACTTCGCTATATGCGAACTCCTCTTTGCCTTGATAATACACCTTGGCACTTAATCTCTTGTTACCATAACTATAAGAATCGGTATCAAATATGACCGCTGTAGTGTCGGTCATACGTCCGAATACATTGCCATCAACGGAGTAGACAACGGAGTCTATTCCGGCATCCGGAAAATTCAACTTAACTTGAACTTTCTCCCCCTTGAGGACCTTGCTATTATTGGTTGGATTTACAAATTCTACTTTATTCTGTTGGGTCTTACAACCTATGACCATAGAAATGGTAAATATTGTTAATGCCTGAATGCTAAGCTTTATTTTTTTGTTCATATGTATAATTCCAAAATGATTTTTTAAAAATTGATTTTAAATTGATAAATGTAAATAACTACAGAAATATTTTATCGATATTGATGTACTTGACCAGACAATGCTTAGGCAAGTTATTCTTTGCGTATTGTGACTTTATGGATAAATGTTGTAGTTGACCTATTTTTTTTACTACTACAAAATCCAGACCTTACTTTCCTAAATAAATAATGTTAACTGCTACTTCAAAAAAAACATCAATTTTATCCTATAATAATTTGTGGCAGACCAGTTATGTATGCTTAAAGGTCTACTCTTAACCTCTTCCAAAAGTTGCCTTGAAGTCCATTATTACTATTTAACAATAGTATTTCCTAAAAAATCTCCCAACAGCTTCTCACCTTCTTTGAGCTTCTGGTATTTAGTGATCAGAACTAACATATCATCAGAGTCCTTACATGTTTTAAGTTCTTCCCGGATCCGATGCATTTCTTGTTCAATCTTATTCTTCTTCACCCTAAAAATCAACTGATTGACCAAGTCTTTCAATTGATCTTTTTCTTCTGGAACGAAAATCTTGCGCTTATCGTCGTTCCAATTAGGGCTGATCTCGTATTTTGTTGCGATACTGTCGACAGCTAACCTAGAAACTTCTTCATCCTCATGGGAGAAAAAGGATTTTGCTTCAGGAACTACAAAATTCTCAGCCTGCTTTTTAAACTCTTCAATTATCTTGAGGCTGGCTTTGTCCTCAAATTTGACATCATCCATACTCGCCAAAAGGTACGGGGCAACTGGGATATCGCCATCCCCTTCCCAAACCACTAGCTCACGCCCATAGTTTAACAGAACGCGCACGAGTTCTCTTTCCATCAGGATTTCGGATGTCATCTGCTGTTCTTGGGGTTCCGGAATTGCTATTCCTTCGGCCGCCATAGCCGCCAGCATCTCCGCTGGGATAAAATCATCAGTTGCAAAATCTTGGCTAGAAACCGGATTAGCACTAGTAACCTTCCGGTCTTTGGCCTTAGCCCGCTCCATTCGGATCTTGTTCAGTTCGGTTAGCAGGACACGTTCCTCTATATCCAATAGTCCGCTACATTGCCGAAGGTAAACTGATACTTTTATTTCATCAGGGATAAGAGCGATGCTGTTTACCACTTCACGAATTACCTCTGCACGTTTGATGGGATCTTCTTTGGCCTCACGCAATAGAATGTTGGTTTTGTAAAAGACAAAATCCTCTTGGTGTTTAGCTATGTGATCCTTGAAAGCAGAGGCTCCATATTTCTGAACATAAGAATCAGGGTCATTACCATCTGGAAACAGAAGGACCTTCACGTTCAGTCCATCTTCCAATAACATATCGGTTCCACGCAATGAAGCCTTTATGCCTGCCTCATCACCATCGTAAAGAATGACGACATTTTTGGTATATCGTGATATCAGTTTGATCTGCCCTGTTGTAAGGGATGTTCCAGAAGAGGAGACTACGTTTTCTACGCCCGCTTGATGACAAGAGAGAACATCAGCATAACCTTCTACCAAATAACATAAGTCATTCTCAGAAATTGCTTTCTTCGCTTGATGAAGGCCGTAAAGAACATTTGATTTATGGTATATCTCAGATTCTGGGGAGTTCACATACTTGGGGACGTTTTTATCGGTTTTTAGGGTCCTCCCACCAAAACCGATCACTCGCCCAGTCAGGTTGTGAATTGGAAAAATGACCCTCCCTCTGAATCGATCATAAAGTGAGCCATCATCTCTTCCTACTGCAAGACCTACCTCTGTAAGGTATTCTTTGCTAAATCCTTCGGTCAAAGCTGCATCCACCAGCCCTGTCCAAGCTTCTGGGGAATAGCCTAGGTCAAACTTCTGGATGGTTTCCTCCCGATATCCGCGTTCCCGAAAATAGCTCAGGCCAATGCTCTTGCCCATCTCGGTTTCCCAGAGTTGGCTCTTGAAATACCTTGCTGCCCACTGACTCAGCACATATAGACTTTCTCTTTTATCTTGTGCTGCCAGCTGCGCGGGACTTCGCTCTACTTCCTCTATGGGAATATTATATTTTCCTGCAAGATAACGGATGGCTTCAGGATAGGCATACTTCTCATGCTCCATCACGAATTTTAGGGAATCTCCCCCTGCTCCGCATCCGAAGCATTTATAGATTCCTTTAGATATCGAAACATGGAAAGAAGGAGTTTTCTCGTTGTGAAAAGGACAGTTTCCTATAAGTGATGTTCCTCTTTTTTTGAGATCCACAAAGTCGCCGACCACCTCCTCGATACGAGCAGCATCCAGTACTTTCTCTATAGTCTCATTTTTAATCATCCCAGCAACAAATATACTAATACTCGGGCTTAATCCTCAATCCAAAATCATGACACCAACAAAAAAAGAAGAGCTGCTGCGTTCCTAAAAAGTCTTTGCTATTTTTCGATAATGAATCAAAATAGGTGGGTCAACACCCTTATAGGTAAAAATTAGCAAACATATATGTAGGCAATCTGATGGAAAGACCTCAATCCTATAACCTATCACTAATATGGGAATGAAAAATAAAAAAAACATTCCTAATCCTCAAGAAATTCTAGCTCAAATGCAAAGAACAGCCACATTTGGATCCATTAAGGAGATATCGTGATCTGATCTGACTAAAAGCTCAAGCTCCTAGTGTTTTTCTCTTTCCCCCAGCCCGCTTCATTTATTGGATGCTTATTTTATTATACCCTAATTAAGACCTGTTTTTTCATCAGGTTGCCAGAGCTGCTAATAAAATGATGCTTTTATGCTTTAAGAACAAGCTACCTAAAAGTTCCAGATCATACGCATGAGTGAACATTGAGTGCAAAAAGATTGGGGTTAACTAGTAAGATTTAAATTTTAGTGCCTACGAGCGATTTCAGGTCTATTATACCGGATAACCATGGGCTTAAGATCCTGAGGCAAACAATTACTAGCAAGGTCTTGAGGTGCCCCCAAGGAACACCTCTCTCATGGTTCAAGGCTATGTTCTAGTTGAAGGAATATCCAATGAATAGCTTTAATTCATTTATTAAAAGAATCTTAGACATTAAAGAAATTAAACTGGCGAATAGTGTCAAAAAATGAATGTTAATATTATTCTTACTCTCGGACTTCCTGAGACCGTCCTTCCAGAACATCAAGGACAGCATCTGCTTTCAGGTTAATTTGCTAAAATGAGCTATGAAATATTTTTGTATAAAGGAGTTGCTTAAATTTATTTAAATTTTAAACTATTAACTATTAATTGATATTTTTTTTCATCGAGTTGTTCAAATACGGAATTTTTTGAAATGTACTCTGGTACAATCTCTTTGATCAATTCTACAAGAGCCATAGGGCTGTGATTAGAATTTTGTGATGCAACCTGTGAGCAAAGGTTATCGATCCTGTTTTTATTCAGTTCCAGATCTTCAGTCCTAACCCTTGCAATCATTATTTTTTCATGGTGAGTCTTAGTAGTGTTTTCATTATCAGCCAATAACTCTTCATATATCTTCTCCCCAGGCCTTAATCCAGTCACATCAATTCCTATATCATCAGGGTAATTATAACCCTTCAACCTAATCATACGTATTGCAAGATCCATTATCTTCACTGGTTTCCCCATGTCAAAGACATAAATTTCTCCACCTTGCCCCATTACAGCTGCCTCTTGAACCAATTGACAGGCCTCAGGTATCGTCATAAAATAACGTGTAATATCTGGATGAGTAACCGTTAAAGGGCCGCCTCTTTTCAATTGCTTTTCAAATAATGGAATCACTGAACCATTGGATCCAAGAACATTTCCAAAACGTGTAACTATAAAATTTGTATTACTGATTTTATTTAAGGCAGATACATATATTTCTGAAACTCTTTTGGTTGCCCCCATCACATTGGTGGGATTCACTGCCTTATCCGTTGAAACCATGACGAATTTTTCAACGCCATATTTATCGGACATATCCGCAAGATTCTTCGACCCCCAAACATTGGTTAAAATAGATTCATAAGGATTCTGTTCCATCAAAGGTACATGTTTATATGCTGCTGCATGGAATACTATCTGAGGTTTATAATACTCAAAAATAGATTCCATGAATTGCCTGTCCCGAACATTTCCTACAATAAACATTGTATCTTTATGGCAATTACCTTTTAATTCCTGTTGGATATCATATAGTGCAGATTCTGCTTGATCTATTACAATTAACTTATCAAAATCCGTAAAACTAATCTGACGAACTAATTCCGAACCAATAGATCCAGCCCCTCCAGTAATTAGAATTACCTTTTCTCTCATCATCTCATGAATTACTGGGTTCTCCAGCTTTATTGCCTCTCTTCCCAATAAATCATCTATTTGCAAAGTCCTCAATTGTCTGGTTGCGACTTTTCCATTCAATAATTTTGCTGAGGTGGGCATTATTTTCAATTTAACAGGTAATGGTTCTATTATAGAGGATATCCTAGATAGGCGATCTTTATTGTTATCATCTAATGCGATTATTATACTATCAATCTTAAGTTTTTCAACAAACTGAGAATTAAGTTGGTTCAAATTAATGATTTGATATCCATTAATTAACTTTCCAATTCGGTTGGGATTATCATCAGCAAAAGCCACAATCTTTACTTTCCTGCGGGTATCATTTCTTAAAAGGTTTAATGTGATATTACCCATATTTCCAGCGCCAAATATTAATACATTCTCAACTTCCCGTCCCCCAAAAAAGAAATTCTCATAAACGGTGCGATATGAAACCCGAGCGGCAACCAAACAAACTGTCGTAAAGAATGCATGGGTAAATAATACAGCATAGGATGGTCTAAGATAATCACTAACTAATGCTCCTTGCTCAAAATTCAACCTGACGATGGTAGAAATAAACATCAAACAAGCCCAAGCAGCAAAAACTGCTTTAAATATAGCCCAAGCATCCCGAAATCCTGTTTGCCTTACAATTCCTCTATAGGTATTATAATATAAGAAAGATGCATAATATACCAGGGAAACAATAATGGACTTCTTAACCATTAAATCTACAGCAAATCTCCCCTTAAAACTGTTAATAACGAAGTTTGATAAATAATAACAAAACAACACTATAAACATATCTATCAATAAGATTACCCATCTTGGGCTATCTTTCTTAAAATACTTCCTTAATAACAGAATATTCATTTACTATAATATTTTCTAAAATAATTAACCAAACTATTGGTTAGATTTAGGAATGCCTCTATGATGACCACCAACTACAAAGTTAATGCCATAACTTGACCTAAAATTTGGAGAATAGGATTCCTTTGATTAGTCCCAGGGTACTTACTAATTTTTCTGTTAGATTGATTCCAATTGCAAATATATAATTAATAAGCTCATGTCACAATCCATTTACACAAAGTTTATACGTTAATAAAACCTAATTAAAAATTTAATAATATTCTTTCTATTCCAAAAAAATGTGTCTTTAAAAAAAGAGCAAGCAAGCAAAATTTTGAATTTAAAGAAAGTTTCTAACAGAGATTTTTCGAAGATGACATCAGGTCAAAATTTTGAAAACCTTAATTTTATAATCATTTATTACCAATGGCTAATAAGAGAAGGACACCATCAAATCTGTTTCTAGCTCCGCACAAATACAAATATTTCAAACAATAAAAAAGAGTCTAGAAGCTGGGTAGAAATTCCAACAATAACCTCTATTATGAAGTTTTCGACACTCTCGTTGGATTAACAATATTGGGATTTTTAAAGTTCCTTTAACATCTAGGAAATTTATATGACTCCGCCTTGATCTACATTAAATTTGAAGATTATGCTTTACCGATATTATTTGTAAGGTTAATTTAAAAACTTCATAATCTGGTCTCAACTCGACAATCTTTTCAAGTCTTTCAGCAGGTTATCATCAGTATATTGGAAAATTCAAAACAACTTTTCAAATCAAGTATGTTTCTTGTTGACTTTGACTTCTGGAGAAATGATAGATGTTGCTTCTTTCTTCAACCTTATATAGGATACTCCAATCTTTTTACAGGCAATCGATTCATTTCGATCAATTTTAAAAACCAATCCTATTTGTCAAGTTTTTAAAAATTTGATACCCCTCCATTTCAAGAAATTATTATACTATAACAAGCAGCAACAAAGATAAAGCAATTAAAAAAGTAAAAAATATATACCCATATAGTAAAAGCCTAATTATTTTACTTTCTCCTTCAAGAAAATACCCGACAGACAAGATGTACCCACTTACCCTTTGAGTAAGTTTTTTTAATTTCTGCAAATTATTCACTAAAAACATATTGAAATAAAATATAACTAAACACGCATTTCATGAAATCACTTTTAATTTATTAATTATTAAAACCTCACTTTTCCCAGTATCAATGTAAATCATTATTTCATATCCATCTATTATAAGAAATTAATGAACAAATGTTTATGGATAATTTTTATTTATCAATCCTGAATTTATCTTTAGATAAAGAAAAAATGATCCTTTCTACTCAAATATATCACTATTTTGAGAAGTATTTGAATTAACATATTATAAATAGTATTACATTATAGATGATAATAATATCCACGTAACACCTTGCCTTTAAGAAACAATAATGATGTGATAATTCAATGTTTATCGAATTAAGAACAAATCCAACACCTTTTTAAAAAGAATATTGAGAAATTAATTAAAATTCTTATTTTAGGTGCTTCATAGGTACAGATATTTGGTGCAATTGTGTTGTGATTTCAGCACTATTTATTTTTTTATATAAAAAATTTATATTTAAGCAGTTAGTTTAAAATTAAATAAACAGTCACCAAATATCGAATCCCTAGTCAAATTTAAGGTGTGACTTCTTTGAAAGGACTAGGGATTCTAATTTGTTTTCTGCTATGTTTTAAATTACACTTCCTGGTCTACATAAATTAATTTTGAGTTTAAAAAATCGTAGAAATTGTTGCTAGCATTACAGGTCAGGTTCATAACCTTATTTTTCTAGTTTCATAAAATCACCTTTACAGGTTAAAATTAAATACCAGAATTTGCGCATTTCCTTTTCAAGGTTAAAAAAAAGAATAACCCCCAAAAAAAACAGATCTATCTTAAAAATTGAAAAATGAAATCATCCGAAATAGCCTACAGGAGATTATTCCATTTTATTAAGAAAAAGGTATACTTCTAGATAGATATAATTTGGAAGTATTGACAAGTTATTGCAGTGCTGAGAAAAGAATAATGTCAAAATTAAATATGATTCAATAATTCTCCTATATAATATAAAATATTCCACAAAGTGAGTTTTTAAAATATTTCTAAAATCAAATTCACCCCATATTCCCAAACACCTAAAAAGGGTTAATTCGAATGTTTCGCAATCATTATTTTATTTTGTTCTCCCTGTAAAATCCATTTCATAATATGCTTCATTAAAAAATCAATGTTGAGTATTAAACACACGTGAACGACATTCTTTTCCCCACAAATTTCTATATATGTAAAATTTAATATCGATCAATTTATTAGGATCTATTAATATCTACCCAATGAGATTCCCTATAGCCTGTCTTGGCCAAATAGATAGTTATTAAATAAGAATATTGGTAACTGGATCAGTGTTATTAGGTCTTATTGGAAAGAGAAAACTTGTAACCTATGAAGGTGAATATAAAAGATGTATTTAGATCATTGATTTATATAAAGCACATATTTTATTAATCTACCTTTCCATCTAACAATTTCAAATTGTGCAATATAGCGGAATCGCCCTTAGGGGTGCATTTAAAATGAGCAATAGGAATATTTTTTACTATATATTCCATGATGTTTAACATTTGAGGATATAAAATATTATCCCATCTAAGTGCATTTGCACTTGGAAAAATAGAAAGTAGTGCTTGAGCACCCTTTAGCCAATTAAACCGAAGGTTTGGAGATTGTTCTAACCGGGTAATGCTAAATAATTTAACCTTTCGATTATTGTAACAAATCGTTTTACCACTCCAGGGGGTGCCATAAATATAAATTTCCCCATTTTGAAACACTCTTACGGCAGGACTGTCATCATTTAAAAGTTCTGTTCCTTCAATATGAGAAAGCCATAAATTACTATGAGTACTTTTCCCGGTTCCGCTTTTTCCTAAGAAGGCAAAGCCCATATCCCCCTTAATGACAACGGATGCATGAATGATGACGGTCCTACTGTTCAAACAAGCTTGACTAAAACTCACCATTATTAACCAGCTTAATTTAGTGGTCATATAAATTTCATCCAAATTCAGATGAATGCTTGAATAAGCAAAATCCTTTGAACTCTTCATTATCCACATATTTTCCGATTTTTCTGCCTGTATGCTGGTAAAATAAGAATCCGTACTCTCTTCGAATCGGAATCTTTGTTGCCATACTACAGAAATATCACTTAACAATGATAATTTCAGGCCTTTCAAGTTACATTGGGAATCTGTTATATCAATACTTAGAAGATTCGGTCCAAGTTTTGGTTCTTGAGTTTTAAATGGAATAAAACTAGGAAGAGCTTTATCCAAATCAATTCCTATACGATCAATTATACATATTGAATGCTCAGCAATTTTATAATAATTAAAACTAATCCTTGGGCGAATTTGAAATTCTTTCATACTAATAGTTTTTAACCCATTTTGTAAATGGAATTACAGAATCTACTTAATATTTTATCATGTGTTACAAAAACAACAATTTTGTCCCTACCCTTTTCAATCAGGTTTGTCACTAATCGCAAAGAGGTAGGCTCATCCAACGAGGAGGTGATTTCATCAAATAACCAGACATTAGAACCTTGCAAAATAGCTCGAGCGATTCCAATACGTTGTGCCTGTCCCTCTGAAAGCCCGTAGCCCCCTTCTCCCACAATTGTATCTATCCCATTTGGCAATTCAAATACAAAATCGGCACAAGCCAGGATTAATGCTTCACGAATATCATTCGCTTTATGAAATTTGTGAGAAAGAACCAGGTTTTCTCGAATGGTACCGCTTAATAATTTATCTCCTTGCGGAACGTACGCAAAGTTACATCTATAACTTTCTTTCATAAACAGTTCTAGGTTGCCTTTATGTAATTTCACACACCCCTCCTCTGGAGGGAAAAGCCCCATTATTATCCGCAATAGGGTAGATTTTCCTTTTCCACTAGGACCAAAAACAGCGACTGGCTGTCCCTTGTGAAATTCCATATTAACATCATTTAATAATGTCTCATTATTATATCTGAAGGTTATATTCTTCAATGAAATCCTATCAATAAAATCCAATTTATCCTCTTGAGTTGTTTCTTCAATATCTACTTGGAGAACGTCCATTACACGATCTAATGATGTGCGTGAACGAACCAGTATAGGAACATAGTTCATTAAGGTGATTAAAGGACCTTGGATTCTTCCTACCAGTTGAAGAAAAGCTGACATGGTACCAAACGTTATTTCCGCTGAATGCAACTTATTCACCCCCCATATAAATGTCACCAGGTAACTTAATTGCATTACTATACCTAAGGTCCCCTTTGAAAAAGTTGAGAAATCAAGAAGTTTTAACTTCTTCAAATATATTGATTCCTGATTTTTCTGAACTTTATCCCATCGCAGGGACTCCCAATTCACAGAACGTATAAACAAACGGTTTCGAAAATTTTCCTGTAAGACTTTTCCTAATTCTCCTTCTTGTTCTTTTAGTGTCTTGGTTAATTTCCGCAATCTTTTGAAGAATGATTTGGAAAGAATTATCAAAGGACAAATACCAACTAATAGAAGTGCTAGCAGTGGATCCATCCAATATAGTAAGGAAAGAGAAGCTATTATTTTTATAATTGTAATAATTACCGATATCCAAACATTCCCTAATAATTGAATTGTTTCTTGACTATCGACATTCATACGAACCAAAATATCTCCAGTATGCCAATCTGATGTTTGCTTCCACTTTGCATTCATCTGATGTGAGGTTATTTGATTCTGAAGGTTAATTAGCATAGCAGCCTTGGTACGTTCATTGAGTCTATTTCCTAATAAGCTCGTAATAAAAGAGGTAATTAGTGAAATAACCACCCAATAAAGACTTGTAGTCACATCTTGAGCATTTCCATGTTGCGCTGAATCTATAGCTTGTTTTGACATCCAAATAAAAAACAAAGTGGAAGCCAGAGAAAATACTTCTGTTATTAGATATATCCCCAATTGAAGCCAATAATGTTTGATAAACCCCAGACTCCATCTAATGTGTGATTTTACAGAATGATCCAAAATATTAGTGATGAACCTTACTAAATAAATGAACAAATGGAAAACAGAGAACCTCTATTGGTGCTAAAGGGTACAATTTTTTAAAATTGCTGAATAATCTTTTACTTCTTTTGACCCTTCCCCCGGGGTTATTAATATCTGGATTTTCAGGGTCATAAAATCCGAAATTTCCTGTACGTAATATATAGTCCTTCATCCAAGTTACTCCTTCCTTTTTTTCGACTTTGAATGGTAGTTTGTCTTTATTTAGTCCTAGAACATCGACTAATACCTGATGGAATACATGCGACCAATCCAGCATTCCTAATTTCTTATAAATAAATTTTAGTTCCTGACCATCGATTTGATCGGAAAATTTATGATAAAGAACAGCCGCATCGCAAAGTTGCCTCAATCCAATTCCGTAGGTGACCTGATGCTTCAAAATATGAGCATTTACTTGGATAATATTTAGCATTGGTGATGGAATCTCGACCTTAGAGTTTTCGAAATCTTTAATAATATTATCCTTACTTAATTCTATAATTAGTGTCTTGAGATATTTTAACACAAAAGGATTTCGAAGTTGAATCAATTTAAGGTGATGTTCTATTTCCACACCTTCAAAGTTGTAACCACTGCTATATGCAGGCTGCACATGAAAACCCTCTACTCTATTTTTAATTAATTCATTTGCTTTATTATAATCCTCCCTGGACGGAAAATACCAGTCAATGTCCCCACTAACTCGAACCTCAGGTTTATTATAATACATAGAGACACCATGACCTTTTTGTAGAAATGCTCTAATCTCATATTCTTGAAAAAGCCTACCTAGATCGGAAATGACTTTAGACATTTTTTCATTTTTCTCTTCAATATGTTGCAGACGGACGATCCATTTAAGAAGTAAATCTTGAGGGGGCAACAAAGGTTGTGGGAGTTGTTGAATTGCATCGGCCAAATGTCCTTCCACTGTCTGATGAAATGACATCAAAAAAATATCAATCCACATTTTCCTATCCAAGTTTTCAAAATAACTTTGTTGTATAGGAATTTCCCATAATGATGATTTTAGAGCTTCAAGAAAGGTTCGAATAGAACCTTCTCTTCTTTGATCTTCCATAATCTTTTGGTTATGTGATTAACTTTTCCGATTTAAATTGATAAATCAACTTTGAACCGTCCATATATGCTTGTCGGGGACTTAAGCCATAACGTTCCACCAAGAAAGTAGCAACATCATCTTCTGAGAAATCACGGCCTTTCATTTCATCCCATAAATAAGCCGCTGTTCTATTTAGTGAATATACTTTTGATAAATCTATCATTTCTTTACCTGGATCCACTATCATATATTCGTCTCCAATTTTCCTTAGTATTAAATCGCTTCTTAATCTCATGTTTTTTACGTTTTTTACTTCTCGATGAATTAATAAATAGGAGAAAACTGCTTGAAATCAGAATAATCAATAATGTCTCAATAGTAAATTCTTAAATTACATCCTTAAAGCCAATAAATAGCTTATTAATTACTTGCTTTTTAGCAGAAAAAAAATTAAGACAAAATACATTGAGAAACTTTAAATAATATTAAATTTTGCAATTGTATTATTTAAATAGAATTAATAAAGCGGCCCATTTTTGACCGGGCCGCTCTGATTTCGGGTTTTTCCCGGATATGTACACTTGGGTTATTTTCTTACGCAGCGAACATTTTTAAAGGTTGAACTAATGGCATTAAGTCCAAGTAGATCAACATTTGACAATAACTCTGCTGTACCTTGAGCACCTATAAAGTTAACACCTGCCAAAGTACGCTTATTTCTTGCATGATATCCCCAGGCACCGGCGCTAAGTCCAAGAATAGGAACATCTAATCCCCCATCATTCGTCCATAGAGCAGTTTCAACACCTCGAGAACCTCCTAGGTTAAGTAGAACTAATCCATCAGCCCCAATATCAGAGATTACACTAACATTGGTTACTTGTCCATTATAATAAAAGCGCAGAGCATTGGATGTAGTGCCAAAAGCAGTATTCCCAGAACCAGCGTTAACCTTATATTCAATATAAGTTCCATCACCCGTTGCATTGGAATTATCATAATTTTTAGCTGGCGCAGATACTAATAGCTGTAAAACATTTCCTAAAACATTCGTCAGGAGTCCATCTGATGTGGTTAAGGTCCCAAATTCTACATTAGTAGGTTGTCTCCAAACACCTTCAGGATAGACTAACGCACATGGATCTTTTTTACCATCAGTTGCAAACTTACGAGGAATAATACCTCCAAATGAGAAGTATCCTCTTCCATCAGAGGCTCCAGTAGCTTCATTTATAGCATAAAAACGGTATGGATTATGAGCATTTTCATAATATAAGTTGGATCTAGCCCATCGAGCAGTAGTTGACCCTTTTGTAACTGTTAATGGGGATTCTACCAAATTGGCTAATAACCGATGGCTTTCACCAATCACCGGTGTAACATCAAATTCAAATTCCCCTCCAGTTGTGAAGTTACGAGTAACACCATCCACGTGATCAATGCTGAAATTAGAAATTCCTAGCTTCACGTCTGTAAGGGGTGCAGGAGATGCTGTATAGGTCACAAATACTTTTCGGTCTCCATTTGCGTCGATATTTTGAAAATTTGACCAAGCAATGCTCTGTGAGTAAGGTGCTAAATTTGACCATTCGCCTGTTAATACATTGAAAGATCCTGTCTGAACATTCAATCCAGTTACAGTTACATTTCCGGTTGCAGCAAACTTGCCGAACATACCCATAGAGTTAAGTTCCACTGCGATTTGTGAAACCTTATGATCAAAAACAATAGCTAAAGGTGCGGAAGCTCCTGCTGTAGGAATTTCTATAGAACCAGTAGCATATAACACATCGTTTCCACCGGCCAAATCAATTTTGGGATCAGCAGGATCAACATCTGGAACGTTTACCTCGCTATTATAAGATAATGCATACCAATTATAAGTCTCTCCCGGAACAACATCAATTGTGCTTACAATGCTAGGATCCACCTCAAGCTCATTCGAACTTATTAACGTACTACCTTTATAAAGGAACAGACGGTATTTCACCCCTGTTTCCAGAACAGCTGCTTTTGCACTAGATGAAGAAGTTTTATTTGTCTTGTTGCGGATTGTTTCCATTTTGGCTCTGGTTTCAACTTTGTCATCGACTACAGCTTGAACATCGAATTCATCAAAGGATAGAAGATTTGCTTCTTTTGAATTCTGCAGTGAAGATTTTCGTGCTGAAGATTTTTTCTCAGAGTTCGATTTTAGTTCATTAATACCACTTACTTTAATGGATAATTTGGTCGGGGAAGTATTTAATTGATCTGAATCTTGTTGCTTACTGCAACTGAACATGGTTTGACCAACTGCGGCCAATAGAAGGGCACCTGCCACTCTAACGGCAATTCTTTTTGTTACGAATTTCATAATTGTTGTATTTAAATTAAAAATTCGTTAAAAATCTGAGTTTGATGTACCGCCCTCACCACCATTCCAGTCATTAACTGAAGGATCAGGGGATGCAGAACCAGATGCTGCCGCGATCCCATGTTCTAATTCTACGATGAGCACCTTCATTTCAGGCGCTTCGTACACTTGATTTTCCTTTTTTTTCATATGAACACTTGTTTTTGGTTAAATTTTTAGTTGAAATTATATTAATTCATAGTAATTTATTTTATTGAACATTTTATTGGATTCCAAGTGAGTCAATTCTTTTCGCAAGATCAAATTCGCCTCTATTAGAATATAATCGAAATTTTTGGTTACTTGATTAATTATTATTGATTTGGATAATAAAAAATATTAGTTTATTCCTGTTAAACTACAACAATATTAGATAAAAGTTTTTTCAAAAGCAAAATTTAACATTTTTTTTAGAGTTCCATTTAATTTAAAATATACGTATTTCCTTTTAACTTTGGGGTCTGAATTTAAATAGATTTCTAATTCTTCTAGGACCAATTAGTTCTTGGGTAGGCCCGTGACTTTTCGAATCCAGGTGTAAAGCCACCTCAATCCCATTTTGTTTGCCTGATCAGTATCACCATATCCGTAACCATATCCATATCCATATCCATACCCACTCTTAAAATCTACATCATTGAGGACCAAGGCCATATTCTTTAGTTTGCCCTCTGCATATAATTCTTTTGGTATTTCAGTCAATCTTCTATCTAGATAATCTGCACGACTTACATATATTGTTATATCTGCTGAATCTGCAATCAACAAAGTGTCTGTCACAAGGCTTACAGGAGCTGTATCAACAATTACATAATCATATTCCTGGCGTGCATAATCGATTATTCCCTTAAAATTACCATTCATTAATAGCTCGGCCGGATTAGGAGCTATATAACCTGAATAGACAAAGTCAAAATCGTATTTTTCAGGACATTTTAAAATCAGGTTATTTATTGGTGTAGTAGGATCAACTAAATATTGGGTAATACCAATATTATTGTGTTTCAAGTGTGATACTCCTAAATATTCAAGGACTTTAGGTGATCGTATATCAGCACCGATCAAAATCACCTTTTTCCCTGATTGAGAGAATATGCTAGCTAGATTAGTTGCTAGAAATGATTTGCCCTCGCCTGATATAGTGCTAGTGACATATAGAACCTTACCGCCCTTGATACTTTCGGCTCCAAGCATAAAGGAGATATTCGTCCTAATAATTCTCAATGCTTCAGCAAGTGGAGTTCTGGAGTTAGTCTGGACAATCTTTTCGGCAACTTTTGGAACCTGCCCTAGAATTGGTGCACCAATCAGATCTTCCAGTTCTTTTTTGGAGTGAATCTTATTATCCGTCAAAAATTTTAGATACAGAAATGAAAATGGAATTAAAAACCCAACTATCAAAGCCCCGCCAAATACATAAAGTTTTCTTGGTGATACTGGGCGCGTATATCCATATGCGTAATCCACCACTTTCAAATTTGCAGGAGTGGCTGAGGCATTTATCTCGTTTTCTTCTCGTTTTTGGAGCAAAAATAAATAAATGGACTCCACAACCTTTTGTTGCCTTGTAAGATCTCTGAAATGAAGTTCCTGATTAGGAAAATTTGACATCTTTCCTGCCAACATTTTTTTTTGGTTCTGCAAGCTGTTAATATTGACTTTTATAACATTTTCCATGTTATCAAGTGACACCTTCAAATTGTCTCTAAGGATTGATAAGTTTTTATCTAAATTAACAACAATAGGACTTTCATCAGTGCTAGAACGCAAGAGATCAGATCTTTCAAGGATCAAATCGTTATAAGTCTTGACAATGCTTTGAACGGTTTGATCTGTTAATCCTATATTAGATGGCAAGAGAGAAAATTCAGATTTAAGTGAAGATTCACGAATAATTCCCGACAGATAAAGTTGAGTTTGGTATTCTACTAATTTACGTTCCTGTTCGGAGGCATCTTTCATCAACAGCTGAGTTTGGGCCTGGATGTCTGCCAGTTCGTTATCTCCCTTAAAGTTTGCGATTCGAGAGTCTGCTGCTTTTAAATCTTTATTTATCAGTTCAAGCCTTGAATTGATAAAGATTGAAGTATTCCTAAAGATGCTCTCTTTATCAAAACTGCGGTCCTGATCATAATGCTGAATCAAGGAGTTTAATATCATTTCACCTTTAGCGGGCGAGGATGTCTCTATAGACATTCTTATTGCAAATGATTGTTCCTTGGAATTGGATTCAATATTTACTAAGCCCTGCAGAACATTGACGGAAAAATCCTTGGGTAAAACCTGGATTCGAATTTCCCCGTTCCAATCTGGATACAATCCCGTTGATAATATACTGATTGGCCCTAAGGGAGAGTCGAATTTTTGCCCCAATTTATATTTCCTTTTATCCGAATATTCGTCCCAAACCTGATACCCTTCGGAGTTCTTAAGAACCATTATTTCATAAACTACACTGTCCATTCTTGAATTCGAAGGCTCGTGAATAAACAACTGAATTGGGCTATCTTTTATTAATATTTCTTTTTCAGTTATTTTACCTTTAATAAAATAGCTTATATGAAGATCATTGGCATCGACCACTTTCCTGAGAATCCTCCTAGAACGTAAGATCTGAGTTTGGTCATTTACATATGCAGCAGAGGATGAGGTTCTACCGGCAAGATTAGCCAATTCAGCAAGTCCTGCCATTTCCCCAGAAGCTTGTTTTTCATCCTGCAGTAATATCATTGCCTGGGTATAGTATATCTTCTTAGCATAACGAAGGTACACAGCACCACAGAGTAAAGATAAAATAAGAAAAAACAAGAAAAATTTCCAATAATTGAGGTACAGCTCTATTTGCTGTCTCATAAGGGTTGCAGTAGCATCCTTGTTGTTAGGGCTAGAAAAATTATCCATACTAGAGTTAATGACACTTGGTAATATCTTAATCTAAGCACAATAATAGTATTTAAAATTTAAAATTGTAGCCTTATCTGGTTAAAAAAAGAAGTAAATGTTTTACTGATGTTACATGAAGGTAAATTTCCTGGCAGGCATCAATGTAATTGGAAACTTATGCTAAAAAACAAATATTTATTGAAAAGTCCCCCTTCTCATTCCAGTAAACTGAATTATGTAGTTAGACCTAAATAAAAAAAGTTAACCACATTAAAAATTAGGGGTTTTGCATGAATATCTGATAACAATTAACAAGGATGAAGGACTAAAAAAATTAATACTTCTTTATTTATGACAATCCCAGATAGGAAATAATCCATTAAAAAAATAAGGCCTTATCACGAATGATAAGGCCTGTTAACCAAGTGTTCATAATCCTCTAAGGAAAATGATGAACAAATATAGCGATGTGAAAAGAATAACAATTATTTAACGTAATAAAAATAGCTAAAGAACTACAGATTGGTTTTCTACGTGCAACCGAAGCAATATAATAACCTGGTAAATAGGAACTTAAATCTCTTTAAAAATGATTTCTTAATGTAACATTTTTTATAAGAACCCTTCATTATTCATTAGCTATAATTATCCTTAACAAAAAAATTAAATAACTAATATTTATCAAGGTTAAAATTTATTTCTTTGAATCCAATATTAACCTTTTAATCAATTATTCAGAACCAAAAACCAATAGATTTTAATTTTCGGATTAAATTAATTTTCAACAGCTTTTTACCTTTTCAATCATTATCTTCAATTTTTCAATTACTATTGCTTTATCTCTTTCTTCGGGATGGTAGGATTTGGTTCGCATTCCAGCAGGTGAAAGGTCAGTCCGATATTGGGATGATAAGAAAGGGACTATTTCATTATAAACTTGTGACAAGGATCTTGCCTGTACCAAGCCAGCCTCATCTACCGATCTTAAAATCAAGGCCATTTGATCAACTGATAAAAGACATTTAATTTTTGCAAAGCTATAAGGCTTGCGTTTTTTGTTTTCAGGAGGACTCCCATTTACAGAAGGGTTAAAATCATTACCAGAATGCATTTGATTTTGCAAGTATTCTATCTCAACATCAAAATAATTGTTCACGAAGTTATCTACTGTAATATACTTTGGATTAAGAATTACCTCAGGTTTACGATGTAACTGCTTAAATTCCCTTTGATAGTTCATTAAGGCAAGTAATTGGTCTGAAATTCTTTCTTTTCCAGAAATCTGTCGTTTGATTTTATCTAGCATCAAATTCATCGCCCTTTTACTATTAAAGTTCAAATAAATAACCAATCGATCCGCAGATCCAAATAATGAATCATTCTCTTGCCAATTCCATCCCTCTAAAGTTTTAAGAAGGAATATTTTGTATTCCAATGCCCTTTTATCGATTTTGAAAGACAAACCTTCTAGATTTACAAATGCCAAAGTCCTTCCCACGACCAGAGAAGACAAGCAACATGGAGGAATTGATTCTTTTAAACCCAACAACCTGCTTCTTAAATCATTTAAGACATTTTGAAGAATTGCTGGAGCTAATCTTCTATTTTGGCTCATTAATCTGCCGAATCTATTTTCCAATAAATTATTAATGTTTAATAATGATTTTGAAAGTAGTTCGAGTATGGTCCTAATTTCGGATCTAAAACTATTATCTGGTATCTGCATCTTTTGAATTTGTTCCAATAGGTAAACAGATTCTTCATAATGCTGCTGGATAAATACAAGATGTGTTTGAGAGGAAATACTACATACGGCTTTTTCCTTGATAATTTCTTGAAAAGATTGCATCTCAGATGAGATTTGTTCCTTAGTTTCAAGTACCCATTGGTGAAACATGAAATCTTCTTTGGGGAAATTACTCGATTCGATAATTTCAATCAAAGAATCAAAGAAAGAAAATTGATAATTTTTATGATTTTCCATTTCTAATTTATTGATCAGAGGAACTGTTGATATAATTGGAGGTCAATAGAATTATGTTATTACTACTTAATCTTATGAAAACTATACCACATTATGTTGAATAAAGTCTCTAAAGTCAGTGAAAACATTTAAGTCCCCTACAGGAATTTCATTTTTTACATGATTAAGCTTAATCATGTGTTTTTTATAAGAATTAAAGTATATGGAATTAAATATAAATCCTTTAGCACACTGAATAAACCAATTTCTGGGAAGCATATTTTTAATTTCCTGAAATGAACTATTACTTACCAAAGGATCATTTGTAAGATTGGTGTAAATAAGAACATATCTATTGGAAGCAGAAATGTAAAAAATATCTTTGAACCTAACTAATTTACGCATGTATCTAATAGGACCTTTAATATTAAAATAGGCATCGTAATGATCTAACGAATCTCTATCATTAAGCTCCGGGGAAGTAATCTGCATCTCTGTATCAAACCTTCCTAATGCAACTAGCAATCTGGTGTAAGAAACTGGTTTTAATAGTACATCTACAACATGGCGTTGGTATCCCTTGTCCTCAAATTCAGCAAAGGCCGTATAAAGGATAATTTTAGTTTTCATTTTTGGTAGAGCGGAGATAAAATCAAGGCCATTCATCTCTTCCATTTGAACATCTAAAATAACTAGATCCACCTTATTAAATCTTAAAAATGTTAATGCTCTGATAGGTTCGGTGAATGTTTCAAGGATTTTTACATTAGGAATCATTTTTAACCATTTCAAGAGGTGATCAATACATGCTTGCTGATCATCCACAATAATAACTGACCATTGTTTCATATTTCTATATTTAAAATTTAACAATTAGCTTGGTGGTAAACCATTCCTTTGTTTGTTCAGAACTAAAAGTATACTGATCTTTAAATACTAATTCCAACCTTTTGCGAAGGTTTCCCAGCCCCAATCCATGACTTAAAAGTTTATCTTTGGATCGCATAATCTTATTTTCTAATATTATTTGGTATCCTTGATTATCTACCCTTATCTCAAGTCGGGCGGGTTCTCCGATGTTATTAAACTGACCATGTTTGAAAACATTCATTATGAGTGTTAATAATCCGGTAGGTGGAATTAGTGCTCCCCTGGTATTGCCCATAATATTCCATTCTATATACGAAGCTTTTCTTGAAAATTCTTCTTGGATTGAAATATATCGGCGACATGCATCGATTTCTGAATAAAGTGAAATTAATCGTGGCCCTTCCGGAATACAGGAGACCATGAAATAGTGCATTAATTTATACATCTCCCCAACTTGATTCCTCATGGGCAATTCCGTTTTCATAAGTTGCTGTTCCCAAGCCTGAAATACATTGACAAGGAAATGGGGTGGTACCTGCTGAGACAATGTAAAATATTCAAATTGTTTCCTTTTGGATTCTTCAGAAATCCTGAGGTTCATTTCATAAATCCTTTCTTTACTAGCTCTTAATTTACTACTATACTGAAAATCCAAAATCGCCAAAAAGGTAAAGTGCCCAATCATAATTAAATAAATTTGAAGAAATTGCATTAAATTAAAGACACGTCCTTCCACCAGATACTTTCCATATATTAAACTTTGAGCAAAACTTCCATATGTCAATTCATAAAGCAAATAACCACTAAAACCATAAACTAAGGTTAGCCAAAATATTAGTACAAGCCATTTCTGGTTTGGAACAAACCTATTTAGGGAAAAGGAAACAGAATAAAATATAAATACAAAGAAAGGGAGTGAATATAGAACAGTGAGAAATGAAAGTCCAGAATTACCCATTAAATTGATAAGGTAAAAGTATATCGAATAAGCTGCCCAAAACAATAAATGTTGCTTAATAATTGGATTAATAGTAATAAACATAATAGGTAAATGGAGGTCATTGTTTGAGATTTTTACCCAAACAGAAATTACAATATATAAAAATTTGCATAAGAATTAAAATTTCAATCAAGCATTTCATTAAATTGAAACTCGCTTATTTGAATTACCCTATAGGAATATTTATCAAGCATAAAATAACATCCTGCTCTGGTAAAAGGGATAATTCTGTCTGAGGATTTCCATTTGCTAACATTTGAGATAGGCAAAAAATAGCGGTGCAGGTAGAACCAACCTTCCCAAATAAAGGGCTCTATTTTTAATTGTTCAAAGAATCGTTTATATATATCACCTATCGTTTGCTTGACAAACTTTTTTCTTTCCATTTCCAAATTACAATTATAAAACTCCAGTAAACTCAACGCCTGGAAACTGATTGGATTTTCAGAAGTATCTGTAACCAGATAAATCGGAAGAGCCAGAAGGTAAGCCATATCAAGAAATCCACTCCTGACCTTTATACTGGCATTTTGAAGTTCAACCCTGTGAACAGACTTATCGGAGGAGACATCAAAGGTGCCTCTTGCTCCATCAGCATATACAAAAACACTAACATTCTTTTCCACCATTGCTCGTAGTTTAAAGAATAAAGTAGGATCCTCGGCTTCAAGAAGAAATAATTTCCCTCCGGAGCCTCCCCCACGAATAAGCTTATGGTAATATGCTTGGTAATCATGGAGAACATTTTTTGATATTACCACGCACAAAGATATCCCTGAAGAAATTAAGCGAAGGGGTATGGTTCGGTAAGCGCCATAATGAAAAGAAACAATCATTGATGGAGAAGATATAATACGATTAAAAACTTCACTATCCTCAGGCAAACACTGCAATCCTTCTGTATGGTTATGTTGAGATTGCATTTTAGTGTAACGCAACAATTTGCAGAAGTCCTTTACACTACTCGCTAGATCTGAATCTCCCAGCATATGTTGAGCGTTTGCTGTAAAATATACGAATTCTCTCCACTGTTCCTTTCCGAGAGCTTCATACAATGATCGAAATGAATATTTCATAATACTATCATTATGGAGAACTTTAAGGCTTTAATAGGTTGTACAATTTCTAAGTTCCCTTGATTTACTGTGTGGAAAAATGGCTGCGTGCATAATTGATGCACGCATAGCCAAAAGATTAGAACGGAAAGACAATATTACATTTCCGATCGTCATCAGGATTATCTCCCAAAAATTCCAACATTTCCTCCATTGAGATTGGAGAATCAGAAAGAACTGTGGTGAAGTCCATGAGTGAAATCATTTCCATAATCAGGTCATCAAATGTTTTACCATAATCTGATCTCGCATCAGACAGGCGGCTTCATGCCATGAAGGCTTTATGATCGATCTCAACAAAGTTTACATTAAGATATGTTAGTTCCAAAATCCATGTATGAAGAGGCTATTTGACATGAATGAGTTACCATTTAGCTTAATTTTACTGACAAAACCTTGTTTTATACAAGGCAAAAGCAATTTGGAACGAAACGAAGTAAAATTAGGGCTGGGATTATGGAGTTTTATTTATTAGAAAAGAGGAAAGATTTTCATGTAGCTCTCCTCTTAACAGGAACCAGAGAGTAATAATAATCTATGAAATGTATTCATCCCAACAATAAATCTTTTAAATCCTTCATAGAATTCTGGAGGAACTATTGCCCATTAGAAAAGGAGCACGTGTATTGGGCTTCTTCAAACTTTGAATTTATAGAGGTAAAGAGGCACCAGATTCTCTATGAAGACTCTTATCCACAAAAAAACATGTTCTTAGTCTGCAGAGGAATGATAGCTAATATTATCCAAATGAAAAATAAAAGAACAATTTTAAATATTGCTATGGCAAATATGGCTCTAACCACTACCACTCACCTATTCAGTAAATCAAAGGTTTCAGGTGAGATTATAGCCCTGCGATCAGGAAGTGTGCTGCGAATTTCATATTCCCAATTACATAAAATGATGCATATGGATCCCTGCATTGACACTTTGATCTCGATCCTAAGTAATAAACAGCAACGCTTTCTTCATAACATACGATTGGCGACAAGCCATGGTTCACCAAGGGATCGATTCAGACAATTTGCCCACCTCTTGACTGAAGTTCTTAATCAAACCACTCAAAAAGAGCAATCCCAACTCTTGGGTATTTCACGAGATACAGTTCAAAAATCAAAAAAAGAACTTCTTTTTTCCTATTTCTTTAAAAAATAGCCTGTCCAGATAGACCCAATAGCGAGATATAGAGATAAGATATTTGTATTGAATCTTAATATATACAAATATGAAATGTCATAATCGAAAGTTTGCGGTCTTCCCCCATAAAGGGGAAATAATAATGAAAAATCAGGCTAAACAGACAAGGTCCGTTTAACTATAAATATTTCTGATCACCATATCCATTCCAAAAACATGAGAACTCCATCCACCAATACCCGCATTAAGTCAGTATTGACAGGTACTAAATATTCATTCATTTTATATCATTTTACCTTAACTGTAATTTATGGTTATGCTTTTTTGCTTATCTATACAGGATCCGACAAATTACAGCATATCAATAAATTTATCGACGTAATCCAAAAAATACCTAGACTGAACAATTTTGCATCAATGATTGGCTGGGGCATCCCGATAATCGAACTTTTACTGGGGATCTCCCTCTTATTTTCAAAGGGCAATTTTTTGCGAGGTATTTTGATGGCATCTGTAGTTTTAATGTGCATTTTCACCATTTATCTGGGGCTAGTACTCTTATTTAAAATGGAAGAAAATTTTTGCAGTTGTGGTGGCGTGATCAGTTCATTGGATTGGAGCGAACATCTAATTTTCAATATTTTTTGCCTGATCATTGGAATGGTCGGTCTAAAAAACTTAAGAATCATAAACACTTAAATCAATAAAAATGAAAACTCCTCAAAAAACAGTCTTAGGACTCGCGTTAATTGGCTCAGCATTAGCTACAAGTGCATTTTCCAATAAACCCTCAAATGTGTACGGGTATAATTACAGCACCAATGAATGGATTGCTGAGAATGATGAAACCCATGAATGTAAACCTCGGCCAGAAACTACCTGTAAGTTCGAGTTTAATACTGCTCCTTCCCCAGGTGAAACCCCTGAAAATAATAGCGGTATGCCACTTATTGATAATGGAAGTTATGAGTTGAAATAAGCATTCAACAGTCAATATTTTTTTTGGACGCCCAATATTGTGGGCGTCCATTTTATTACCCATTTATTACCTATTATTCTGAACAAATCCGTGGCTCTGGATCTCATCGGATGGAATTGGGAAAATATACCTTGGATCATCAGGCTCTAAAACCAACTCTTTACCATCCAGATTCCTGATTAGGGTCTTTTTAAATTGATCTTCGCGATTTAATCGCTTTAGATCACCAAGTCGCAATCCTCTAGCAAATAATTCCTTACGTCTTTCCTGAAGCACAAGTGAGAGAGTTTCCTGGTCACTCTGCCACTGCAGATCTTCATATTCACCTTTACTAAACCTTGCCCTTCTGAGTGAATTTAGCACCTGGATGGCTTGTTTCCCTTTGCCTGTTCTAGCCAAACATTCTGCCTGGATTAATAACAACTCATCCAGGGCAAGCCCACTAAAATATTCGCTAGTGTGAATACTGGAGTAACTCCCTCGAAATACTACATTTTTGCTATTAGCTAGTTTCCTGAAAAAAATTATTTTTCGAAGGTCTCCCTTTTCATAATCTTCATAAAACATGGAATCGACCATTACTCTGCTATTATATACCGGAAAATAATAACCTCTAGACACTGAATAAAACGCTATCTCTGGGTTTTCTTTAGGTAAGGCCGCTGGAAATAAGTTTTTAATAGGGCTGGTGGTATCAATTTCCGAATAATCCAGTAAAGATAGTGTGGGCATGGCCTGCTGGGCGTACTTAAGTGCATTGTGATAATCACTAATGCTCAAATAAATCCTTGCCAGGAGTGCCTTTGCTGAAACCTTGGAAGGTCTTGTAAAATTCTCCACCTCACTGGGCAAAAGATTATCAGCTAGCTTCAAATCCGAAATGATCAGTGCATAAGTATCCTTTAGACTTGCCCTAGTTAAAGGTTCATGAATATTGCCTGTTAGTTTAAGCGGGATACCTAGTGCCTGGTCATTGAATGAAGGTAAATAGTTTTCCGCGAATAATTGGGCCAAATTATAAAAAGCATAACTCCGGTGAAAAAGAGCTGCTCCCTGCAGGTTCAACCCTCTAGTGCTGGACTCTTTATTGGACTCCTTGATTTCTGATAAGATATCCAAAACTGTATTGGCATAAAATATCTGCTGAAATGGATTGGTCCAATCCAAATTAAAAATAGTTCCTTCATAAAAGTCCTTTGCCCAAGTATAACTATTCCGCTCATATATCTCCAAGCTTGAGAGAACGGCTTGATCTGTAAAAAATTCATCCGCTGCAATGGTCGGCAGCCCAGGTGTGGAACCAAAGTTTTGAACGTTATTATCCAGTAATAACTGTACATCATCCAAAGTTTCTGGAACTATTTGTGATTTATCTTTTCTTTTATCTAGGAATTCATCGGCGCAGGAACTCACCAATAAGGTATACGATAATACAAGAAAAGAGACAATTAATATTTTATGTGTTTTCTTCATGATCATAATTTAAAAGTTTAATTTAACTCCAAAAGAATATGTTCTTGGCGGTTGGGCCAGGGTGTAATCAGGATCCAGATTGCTGGTTGTTTTTTTCCAAATCATACCTACATTATCTACATATAAATTGAAAACTACCTGATGAAAGACAGATGAAGGTTTCCAGTTATATTGAAGAGAGATGTCCTGAAATCTAATATGGTCTCCTGGCTCCATTAATACCTGTGCATATTGATAAAAACTAACTTCATTATAATTTACAGCTTCTGGCAATGATGGAACCTGAGTCGTTTTTTCATCTCCTGGTTTCTGCCACCTTCTAGCAAAATCACCATGCCCTCCTATTCCCCCCAGGATGGTATTATAATTTACTGATGAACGGCGAAACCAATACCCTAGGCGATAGGCAATCCCTAGGGAGAGATTTAGATTTTTAAAACCGATTTCCTGTCGGAAGGATCCTGAAAACTTGGGTCTAGAGGTTCCTAAAAAAACCAAATCTTCCTGGGTGGAGGTCTGAACGATAGCAGCATAATCTTTAGTTTCCTCTCCGTTTAGGTATCCTATTGGTCTGCCATCCTTGGGATCTAACCCTCGCCATGGTAGAGCGTACATACCCGTTAAAGGTTTGCCTTCAATTGGATGCACCCCTGCATATCCACCAGATAGAAGGTTCAATATTGTTGGTTTAACTTTGTAAGAGGTAACCTTATCCCTTACATAGGAAAATAAGAAAAAAGACCGCAATTCCACCGGAGCCAACCGGAAATCACCAGTTACCGACAAATCAACCCCCGAGGTTCTTGTACTGCCGGTATTACCGTAAAATTTTGTAACTCCCGAGGATCCTGTAAACGGAGCATTGCCAATAAGATCTGTACCTTCTTTGTGATAGAGGTCAAGATTGAAAAGCAACTTGTTTTTCAACAAACCGAGATCTAGACCGAGATTTGTTACTTTAACCCTTTCCCATCGAAGCTCGGGGTTAGCTGGATTAACAATATAGGCATAGCGCAACCCAGAAGAAAAGCTTGTGCTTGGGTATAATCTTGAGGTGGTGAAAGCTGAAAGGCTGTTATCGACATTTCCTGTCAATCCATAACTTATTCTGACCTTCAGTAGCGGAATGATTCCAAGTAAGGATTGCATAAATTTTTCATTATGTAATTGCCACCCTGCAGACACAGAAAATAAGGGAACCCCTTTTTGGTTACTCTGGACTCCAAAAAGATTGCTTCGGTCCCAACGCATACTTCCATTAAAGATGTATCGGTCGGAATACTGATAATTAAGTGCTGTATAATATGATAAATATCGATCTGTCAAGTCGCGGCCAAAGTTTTGATACGGAATCTTTTGGTAGGAATTCGGATTGCTCTGGACTGGGTAGGAAACTACATAGTTAACAGGAAGACTATTCTCATGTTCACCATCATAACCATATAGTCTGTTTTGAGTTCTCAAAAAATGTGAATCAGAAACTTCCGTCCCCGCAAGAACCTTAAACTCACTCAGACTCCAATTACGGTCATACTTTATTTGAAGGCGGCCATTGTGCAACCTACCTTCCTCATAACTTCGATCCATTATTCCACCCTTAGGAATTGGATTTTCTATCTTTCCATCTTTTATACTACTATATTGGTTTATTAAATTTCTTGCGAAATAACTGTTCTCACCATAGTGTGTTTGCCCCTTTATATTATCCTTTTTGTAGCGATAGCTAAGTTCAAAACTTAAATGTTTATCAAGTTGGAAATTTGTTTGAATTCCCAGCCTGATTTGCTGACTCCTGCGTAAATCATCAACGGAGTTTATTTCATCCAGTGGTCTGTATTTCCAGTCCAACAAACCTTTCTCTTGGGCGTTACTCGTAAAGGCTTCGCGATAATTCTTAATTATACTAGAAGGTGACCCATCGTATTCTAATAATCTAGCATAAGGGTATATATTTGAGCTTCCAAATTTCATCTCACTCAGGATTTGATTTGGTGATGACCTGGAGGTTGCTGAAAAGCTTATAGATGGTTTCAGCTGCAAGCGATCCTTCAATAAAGAAATATTTTGATTTAAAGAAAGGGTTAAACGGTCGTTATTGTTCTTAATCAAATTTTCATCCTGCCAATCATATCCCATTGAAATTAGTGTAGATGTTAACTTTGTACCTGTCCTTAAGGAACCATGATATTGTTGATTCCAGGATGGGCGGTAAACGAGCCTGCTCAAATCCGCGTAGATATCTTGACCTTCTAGGATCGAGAGTTCTTGCTGAAGTTTTTCTGAAGATATCTTTCCATCACGATGTGCTATCAACAACTCAACCCCTGGAGAAATAGGAGCATGGTTTATGGAAGATTCAGCACTTTTATAGAATCCCTTCTCAAAAAGCATTTTTTCGATCAGAAGATAATCCTTGCTACTCAACTGGGGTTGGTAGTTCAAGTCTGGGGCGTTGGTCCAGCTATTATTGACACTAAAATCCACTATAGACTTTCCGTCTCTAGTACCTTTTTTTGTTGTAATGACAATAACACCGTTGCCTGCTCTTGCTCCCCAGATAGCTGCGGCTGCAGCATCTTTCAAAATGGAAATAGACTCCACATCTGCTGGATTAATCTGCTCGATGTCCCCTTCATAAGGAAAATTATCTACGACAATCAGTGGCTCGGCATTAGCAAACAGGGTACTTTGCCCGCGTATAGAAATGCTTTTGTTCTGCTCCTTTAAACTTGTATGCTTATTAAACACCAGTCCGGGAACCATGTCACGCATCCTATCCAGCAGATTCCTACTGGGACTGCGTTCCAAATCTTTTTGGCTGATGACCGAGACGGATCCTGTCAGGTCTTTTTGCCTGATAGTCTGGTAACCTGAATGAATAACCACATCTTCTATTTGATTGACCTGGGGATGAAGAATAATGACATATTGATTCTGAATATTTCCAGAAATCAGTATATTTTCATTGTGATAACCCATTCTTGAAAAAGTAATGGTATCCCCTATTCTTGCAGAAATACTAAAAAGGCCTCTTGTATCTGTAGAAGTTTGCACACTGCCCTTCTTTATTACCACGAAGGATATCGGTTCCCTTTTCTCGGAATCTTGAACTATTCCGGAAATAATTTTTTCATCATTTTGCTGAGCGGCTGAAATGGATCCCAAAAAGACTAACAACAATATGCACAGCATCTGAAAAATTTTATTGACCTGTTTCATCTTGATTGTCTTTAATTACCAACATCTCAATATTTTTTAATTCCTTGAAAAAATGTAACCCATACTTAGCTAGAGCCTTATTGGTTTCTTCCATATTGGTCACATTGGTATGAAGTTCCATATTAATAGGCTCATTATACTCAGAACCGTTGATGATGGGATAAGGACTGTTCTGCATGAACAAAACACTGAAACGCGCTACCATTTGGTCAAGAGGTGCATGTTTCATCGATAGCCCATAAACGTCCTGCTTTACTTCCATAGTGCCCGAAAGTGACCTATGCTTTTCAAGTTTGCTCCTGTCAGTGACTTTTAACACATAACACTCTACATCCCGATATTCAATACTCGCCTGATATTGCGGGAAAATTCGTGTTAGGTCATCGCGCATTATTTCAAAGAATTTATTCTTAAGGGGTTTAGGAACCACCAGTTCATAACAGAATACATTTCCCGACTGCATCCAGGCTAGAGCTTCATCACCTGCGGCGCTTGTGGTTAATTTCAACCTATCTTTCACCTCCAGTAATTTTCGATTCATGGGATTGAATTCTATCCGGCCCTCAGAATAAGCGTATTGAAAAATGTTGGCAAGGCTGAAATTCAAGAAAGCCATTCGTTTACCTCCGCCTTCTGTATTTGCGACATAACCGCTTCCATTACCCAGAGAAGGGTTATATCCTCCAAGAACGGATCTATAGGTGATAAATTCCCTACCCCCACCATTACCATCTATATACAAGAATTTATCTTTATCATATTTATTCTTGGGGGTAAGTTCCGGCTTTTTAAAAACAATTTGGTCCCATTTATCATTCAACATCATTTCAATTTTTTCTTCAGTTATTTCATTGCCATAAACAGCTCCTTTATATACGCCATCGTAAATAATTGCTGCATGTGGCATGGTTCTATATTTGAAAATTTGATGAAAATCGTGTTTACCGTAAAGGGTCCATATATGCTGTAATTTATCTTGTTGCTCCACTCTGCCTAAAAATGGTTTTACGATATCTTCCGCCTGATCAGTGATCATAATTATCTCTAGATCTTTTTCGTATTTTTTCTTTAATGCTTCGTTTTTAGGAATCATGGCGACGCATGGAGAACACCAAGTAGCCCAAAAATCTAGAATAATAAGCTTCTTGTCGCGAAAATCGTTGAGTGATACCTGTTCTTTCCCTTTGGGATGTCTTGTAACCTTTAAGGGAACTTCCCACATGGATTCAGGCAAGGTCTGACCTGGATCAATAGGTACGATAGGGTTTGACCCTTTTGCCCCACTTTTGTGGGGCTCTTGGGCTTCTAACTGATTATTAAACAAACTGAAACAACATAAAAACAATAGGATTATGAATTTCTTGGTTAACTCTATTAAATGTCCATGAAAATCTGTTTTACTTAGAAAAATAGAATTTGGACTAAAGGGAGGTGAAATTTTGTTTTGATAATTTGATTTCATTGGTTAAAATAAAATGCAAGAATTCTTAAAAAAGTATTGAGAATCCCTGGGGTGAATAATTTCTTAAAAATCAATTTGGATTAAAGAGGATTTATAATTGGTTTCCATAACTGATTTTCAGGATTTAATAAAAAATACCAGCCACCCTCACGGATTTTTACTTCCGTAAATTCACAACAGTTACTTGACACTTTAAAAAAATTAGCCTAGATTTAGATTGTCTAGAAATAAACCTTGTTACTAATCCTAACAATGTGGAAGTGAACCTTTGTTCTTTTATTTTATTGGATGACTGGGGAAACAGGATTGCTAATGGGATTTTGCCTGAAACTACGATTCGAAGGGCCCATTAGTTTACTGTAAAATTTAGACAAATTTATTCTGGATTTCGAATAATGTTTTTGTTAAGCTTTTTTCTAGAAAATCTGTAACGATACTTGATCGAGAAATACAGGTTTTGTTTAATGCGTTTTAATCGTTTCATATTATAATTTGGTTTATGAAAACGACGAATACTCGAGAAGCAACAATGACAGTAGTTTAACATTGGTAAAAATAAGGTGAACCATCATGCTTCTTGCCCTGGGAACCGCTAAGTAACCATTAACAGATCTACGCGAGACCCGTTTGCTGAATGCAAGAAGACTAATAGACGGCTCACCCTACTGGTAATATATTGTAAAAATAACATTTCCAGTAGAAATTGGCGAACCGCAGTCCTCTCGTATTCATTTTAGCGGTTTTTGGACGAGAGTAACATCGTTGTTTGCAGAGTTTATCCTCTACTCTACGTGTCGCTTATTCAATTACTAATACAAAGATAACAATAAAACTCAATCGGTCAACATCTCGACCGATATGTTTTTAAAATAAATAAATTTGGATGAATAGTTATGATAAAATAGATTCTTATTTGCAAGAGTTAGTGGACTTCCTTAAAATCAAATTTTGCTCACCATATAAAATTAACGGTAAAAAAGTTAGCCGAAATTTTTATGCGGAAAAAAGTGGAATTTCACAAGGAACTCTCTCAAGATTAAGCAAAGGAAAGGGATATGATGTTCCAATATCAACGATATATAAATTTTGTAAATTTGAAAACATCAAATTAAAAGATTTCTTTTTAGAGTTTGAAGATAGATAATTTATTAATAACAAAAGATCCAACGAGGCTATTGTTTTAATGTAATTATGAAAAATACCTAGCCCTAACAATTTTTCAAAAATTTGGTCAGAAATCATGGTAAATTATCAATTGCACCGCATCATTAAAGAACATAAACAATCTTTCCTAATACGAATTAATAACACATTCAGAATCCATCAGCAGGCAAAAATTTCAGGAAAGTGATTATTTAACCTCCAAAGATATTGAAATACAAATAAGCAGGTAAACATTCATTTAGCACTGAAAAAAATAAAAAAATCTATCTTTATGCTTATAACATTGCAGATATTAACAAGTTTAAGATTTTATTAGAATTATGAATATAGTTTTACATTTTCAAAAGGCTATGTTTTCAATGGAAGAAAGCCCTACGAGTGGCATATAATGCCTTCGATAATTATATATTCTAACTCTAACAAGATTTAACCTATAGTTAGCAAAAGAGATTAAATGAAAAAACTTATAAGTTTTGCCAATTCGAAAATTGGTACTATAGTCCACAATTATTTATTAATTCTTTACCTTTTTAAACATTTTCCGAAATTTATTTTTGAATTTCGCCCTTAAGGAAACTGACCCAGCATCTACGTAGCCATAGCCATAGCCATAGCCATAACCATACCCCCGAGCAAAGTCAACATCATTTAAGACTACAGCCATGTTACGTAGCTTTCCTTGTTCGTATAATTCTTTAGGAACATTTAATAATCGTTTATCTAGATAATTGGCTCGAGTTACATACATTGTTAAATCAGCAAATTCGGAAATTAATAAAGTATCTGTAACCAAACTTACTGGAGCAGTATCCACAATAACAAAATCATAATTTTTTCGACCGTATTCAATTACTTCCTTAAAATGACCATTCATCAAAAGTTCTGCAGGATTAGGTGCAATATAACCTGAATAAATAATATCGAAATCATAAGGAGAGGGCTTTCGAATAATAATATTATCAACCGGCATCTCAGGATTAATCAAATATTGAGTAATTCCTATATTTGTATGTTGCAAATGTGACAACCCTAAATAATCCAATACTTTTGGTGAGCGAATATCTGCTCCTATTAATAAGACCCGCTTACCAGACATTGCTAGAATACGAGAAAGATTTGTGGACACAAAAGATTTACCTTCGCCAGAAGTTGTTGAGGTTACAAAAATCACTGCTGAATCTTTTTTAGCTCCCAACATAAAAGCAATATTTGTTCTCAAAATCCTGAAAGCTTCTGCTAAAGACGATCTATCATTATCCTTAACAACAGGATCTTCGGAAGCTGGAATTTCTCCTAAAATTGGAGCATTAAATTTCTCTTCAATATCCTTTCTAGAATGAACTTTATTATCCATTAAAAATTTTAAATATAAAACACCAACTGGAATTAAAATGCCTGCCATAAAAGCTCCTAATAATATTATCGCTTTTCTAGGTGCCACCGGATGGTCAGATCCATAAGCAGCATCAATTACCTTCAAAATTGCTGGAGTGGCAGCTGCTTGAATTTCGGTTTCTTCCCTCTTTTGGAGTAAAAACAAATAAAGTGATTCAACAATTTGCTGCTCTCTACTTATATCCTTAAATCCACGTTCTTGATTAGGCAACTGATTTAATTTGCCTTCGAATTTATTTTTTTGAGATTGAAGAGCATTTACATTACTTTGTAAACCTTGTCTAAAATTATTCAAAGAAACTTTCAAAGAGTTTCCAATTTCATTAATACTTTTACTTAAATTTTGAACAACCGGATTATCTGGAGTCGCAGATTTCAATAAATCTTCACGTTCTAGTACTAAATTATTATAACTTTTTACAGTTGTTTCAATGGAAGGATCATTTACACCAATATTTGAAGGCAATAAATTACCAGTATTAGAATTTATTGCAGACCCCATCATTTCTGCAATTCTAAGTTGGGTTTGATATTCTACTAATTTACGCTCATTTTCAGAGGCATTTTGCATGTATAATTGAACTTCAGAGCTCATATCGACCAAATTATTTCTATCTTTATAATCAGCTACCTTCGAATCAGCTTCAGAAAGATTTTTTGAAATAAGTTCTAATCTTGAATCTATAAATTGAGTTGTCGCTTTACTAATCCTTGTTTTATCCTCCATTACATCTTTATTATACTGATCAATCAAAGAATTTAAGATTAACTCGGCCTTATCAATACTTCCAGAATTCATAGAAAAATTAACCACATATGACTGTTTCTCTTTATTTGGTGATATTTGAACTGATTGGATTAGGTTATCAACAGCAATATTAATTGGAACATAAGAAACTATTAAATCAGATTCTAAAATGCGATTACCTTGTGGAACCAACATTATTTCGCCAATAGGAGATAAAATTTTCTTTCCTAAAACATATTCAAAAGAACCATTAACTTTATCTTCAATTTCAAACTTATTACCAACTTTTCGAATTGTAAAATTATATTGAAGCGAATCAAGTTTAGGATTATTATGGTCAAGAATTACTAACCTTAAAGGAGATTGTGCCTCATTTAATTCTGATGTCTTGACATTGCCTTTATTAAAATAAGTAATGTTAAAGTTATTTTGAGCAATTACCTTACTTAAAATCCGTCTAGACCTCATTACATCTATTTGATCCAAAACAAAAGCGGAGGCCGGACTTCCGCCTGCGATATTTGCTAATTCAGAAAGACCAGCTAATTCTCCTGCTGCCTTATTCTCATCTTGTAATAATATCTTAGCAGAAATATTATAAATTTTATCGGCATAACGTAAATAAATAAATGCAGAAATAACAAACAATAACACAGATATAACAAACCATTTCCAATAATAAGCATATTGTTCAAACAATTGCTTAATATTCAATTCTTGTTCTTGAGTATCATTTGGTTGAAAAGTATTTGGAAGATTGCTCATGGATTAATTATCTAATTTATTTTCTAGTTAGTACTGAAATTACCGTAATAACCACACTTGCTATTGATACAAAAATAGAAGTGTTTTGAGTATATTTTGAGGACTGAATTTTAGCTCCATTTGGTTCAACATAAACCACATCATTTTGGGCTAAATAATAAACTGGTGAATTTAGTGCATCTCTTTTAGTTAAATCAATTCTGAATTCTTCCTTTTTTCCATTTTGTTCTCTAATTACCATTACATTATTTCTCACGCCATTAATTGTTAAATCTCCAGCTAATCCGATAGCTTCAAGTAAAGTTATTCTATCATTATTAATTGGAAAAGAACCTGGATTTCTCACTTCCCCTAAAACTGTTACCCTAAAATTCCTTACCTCCATGCTTATTCCAGGATTAACGATAAACTTTGAAATTTCGGCCTTAAGATATTTCATAGCTTCAGTCCTTGTTCTACCTCCTAAATTGACCTTACCCAATTTTGGAAAATCTATATTTCCATCCACATCAATGGCATAAGTAGGAATAAAAGGATTGGTATTCTGCAGTGTTCCAGAACTATTATATGGAGACACTTGATTAAAAGGCCCGGTTGCTCTTACGTCATCAGCTGTAACGGAAATAGCTAAAATATCACCTGGTTGTAATTTTGGAGCATTTAGCTCATAAGAGGTATTTAACTGCGTAGAATCAGGCTGGAAATAAACAAAATCCTTTCTTGAAGCACATGAAGTTAATAAGCCTAAGACAATAATAAAAGAGAGAAGTATTCTCATAAAAATATTTTATTTGATCAGTAAAAACAAAAACTAGTCCAATTTAGTATGAATCCACAAAAATAATGTATTATTCCAAAATATCTAATCAATTAGGAAATACACAAACCTTTCTTATTTTTAACATCTTAAAAGGAAAGATTAATAAAATAGTGAGGTGGAAATGTATAATCATCCAAATGTGCATCCTCTAAGTAATGATCAGCGAAAACTAACAATTCACTATCATTCTCCAAAGCCTTAAACGCTGTACCATACCCTGCTGGTAGATGAATTAAACAATTCTTTTCTGAGTCTAAAACAATATTTTCAACTACTAATGATGGATCCGGCTTATCCCATTTATCAATTTTGACAATACTAATCATAAAAGAACCACAAAGTACATAAAACCAGCGTTGTTCAATTTTATGCGCTCTCCAACCTCTAATCAATTCTAAATCAGAATTCTTAATAATATAAAAACGTTTGACTTCTTTCATGTCAAATTCATTGACATATCGAATCTGTCCCCTTGGATCTTTGGAAATACCTCCATGGATAAAATTATACATACTTTTGATTTTATAATATAATATTTTTAAGAATCGAATTTTTAATCACCAGATAAATTAAACTAAAAGTTACTAAAAGACTTATAGAAAAAATAATCTGAGTATCGTAATTAAATTGAGTAATCCAAATTATCACCAATCCAATAATAAATTGAATAAATCCATATATAAAAGATATAACCAACTTATTATAGCCAGCTTCATTACCTAAAAATTGATATAAATGAGAACGGTGCGCTTTAAAAATATTCTCTCTTAATTTAATACGCCGGAGAATTGTCCAAACGGTATCTATCCCATAAACTGTTAAGAACAAAATATAGATCAGGTTACCGGTTTTAATAATTAATGCAGCCAAAAAAAACAATAAAATATAGGCAATGGATACAGAACCGACATCTCCCGCAAATGTTTTAGCTTTTACTCGAAAATTAAAAAATGAAAATACCAGAACTCCAAACATGGAATATAATATAAGCTTCTGATCAACAAAATTTATTTTATTATTTACTAATATCAGAAGCCCCCCTACTGACAAACTATAGCAAGCAGTCATTCCGTTAATACCATCCATAAAATTGTATGCATTTATTACTCCAACAACAATAATAAATGTGATTATTAAATAATACCACGGTAATGAAAATAAATTTAATTGATAAACCATTAATAAAACAGATGCAAAATGGAAAATTAGTCTTACTTTATTAGAAAGCGTTATTATATCATCTAAAAAAGAAATGAAGGTCATAAAAGTTAAACCTATGAAGAACCATGGATATTGAAAACCTGAAATTATAAAATATGCTAAAGCACCAAAATAAAATATAATTCCTCCACCTCTCAATGTAATTGAAGTATGGGAAGAACGTAGATTTGGTTTATCAATAATATTATATTTATCAGCAAGTTTAAAATATAAACATTCTAATACAATTAGAATCAAAAATAAAACAAGATATTCCATTCTTAAAGATTAAGAGTTAAATGATTTTATGGTCTGTATTAACCCAGCCTCCAAAGTCATCGGAAGCTTAGAAATTTTTAATTCATTCATAATTTTCTGATTTGAAACAATGTAAGATTCTGTTAATTTCTTCAATCTCTCAGTATTAAGTGGAAGAGGTAACTTATCTCCTATTTTCGCAACACTCTCAATAAGTGTCTTATTTATGTTCCATATATTAGATTTTTTGGATAATGAATTAGATATTAATTGAACCAAATTATTTGTAGAGATAGTTCCATTATCTGCAAAATTATAAATTCCACTTTGAACATTACTATTTTTCAAAATTTCACCAATAAGAAAATTTAAATTATTAATACTCAAGAAGGACCGTTTGTTTTCAAATGCACCTAATGGCCATGGGATACCTTTTTTCACAATATTATATAATAAATTTAAGTTTCCTTTATTCCCTGGGCCATGAATCATACATGGTCGAATAATAAATAACCTTTTGCCTTGAGGCAAATATTGAGACATCAAGTATTGTTCTGCTTCTAATTTAGATTTACCATAAGGAGTTAATGGATTTGCAGGAATGTCTTCAAATAAGATTCCATCTACTGTGTCAGCTGCTGCCTTAACTGAACTAAAATAAAAAAAATCCTTTGCATTTGATTTAATAAATCTCTGAAACAAATGAATTGTTAGGTCTCTATTTATAATAAAATATTCTTCAGGTTTTGAAGTATTTGAAGTGTCGTGAGCTTTTCCAGCTAAGTGGATTATTCCGTCAAGTGGTTCGTTAAACTTATCAACCCATTTAGAAAATCTTAAGGAGATCCCTTCAACACTGTATCCATGAGATTGTAAATAAAAGCTTAAATTTTGACCTACAAATCCTGAAGATCCTGTAATTATTATTTTCATCAGTTAATATGTTCATTGTAAATTCTTAAATGGTTTGATTTAACTTCCTTTAGATCAAATTCTCGCACAGCTTTGAGCCTAGATTCGCATCCCATTTTTATTAGGAGATCTCGATTATTGATTAATTTTTCAAGTGCATTCGCCAAAGCAATACCATCCTTAATAGGTACTTTAAATCCATTTATACCTTCATCTACACAGTCTTTGCAACCAATTGCTCTAGTTGTTACTATAGGTCGCCCTATTGCACATGCTTCAATTAAATTCTTAGGAAGCCCCTCTCGATAAGAAGGTAAGATTACTATATTTGACTCAATATATTCTTCACGAACATTATTAACATGTCCTTTCCAAACAACATAATTACCATCTACCCAATCATTTAAATAGGCTTTATTAACAGAAGATTTATTTTCATCATCAGTTTTTCCGATCAAAACAAATTGAATATGAGTAGAATATTTTCTTTTTAATATTTCAGAAGCTTGTCGGAGCTCCTTCACTCCTTTATCCCACAACATTCTACTTGCGAATAAAATCTTAATCCTATCTTTAAATATTTGAGGAGATTTCTGGAACAATTCAAGATCAATACCAGACCCCTTAATAAGATTAATTGACTTAACATGACTAAGAATTTTATGCTTTTCTAAAACATTTTGATCTTCTTGATTCTGAAATATAAATGAAACATTCCCTTTATTAGAGCCTCTTTTCATTAAATAAAGAATTAATCTTTGAACCAGCCCAATTTTTCCTTCAGTAAACATATATCCCATACCACTAATAGCATTTACTATACCTTTTAAACCAACGCGCTGTGCAGCCAATGATCCATACACCACTGGCTTAATCGTAATATGATGGACAACATCTGGTTTTAACTCTTTATACAATTTAACAAATCGGTTATAAAGTTTAAACTCTTTTAATGGATTAGTACCAGATCGGGATAATGGAAAATTAATAAACTTTATCCCTTCAACTTCTATTTCTTTGCCTCTTCCCGTATCCTCACATGCAACAAAAACTTCCCAACCAGCTTTGATAGCAGCCTTTGCTAAAACTAAACGGTGTGAAATTAAAAACCAATCAACATTAGTAACTATTAATAATCTCATATTAATTAATTATAAACAATAAGTCTTGTTTTAAAGTATTAAGATTCATATTATAACTTCTTCCCTTTCTTAAATAAATCCTCATAAACTAAAATATAATTATAAACCATTTTTTTAATATCAAATTCTTTAGATCTTTTTAAACATTGTTCGGATACTTTAGCATATAATATTTTATCATTCAATATTAATTTAATATGACTAATTAACTCATTAACATTACCAAATTGGAACAATAGGCCAGCACCTTCAACAACTTCTTTTAATCCAGGAACGGAGGATGCAATAAATGGTTTGTTTAAGCACATACCCTCAATACTTGAAAGGGACAGTCCTTCATATTCTGATGATAATATTATAATATCAGCGGTTTTCAAGATATTCGGGACGTCATTTCTAATTCCAAGAAATTTTACTCGATGATCAAGTTTTAAATTAACCACTAATTTTCGACAATCCTCCTTTAGCGGTCCTTCACCTACTAATAACAAACAAATATTTTCTTCTAAACTGGAAAGTGCCTTAATAATGGTTTTTTGATCTTTTGGATACCTAAAACTTGATACTTGAACAAGGATAGTATCTTTCTCCGTAAAGAAAACTGATTTATTATAAGGTTTCGCCGAATTGAACTTTTTTAAATTTATTCCATTTTTAATCAAGGAAAACTTCTCATTCGATAGATGAAGATGATTTTTAAGCTTTTCATCAACTGCTTCTGAAATTGTTATAATTTTATCAATTCTTTTATAAATCAATCTATCAAGAAACTTAAGGATTATATTATTTCTTCTTTTATTCTCTGTACTATGTTCAGTATAAACCAACTTTACTCGAGATTTAGTAAAAAGGCTTGCAATTACAACCCAATATAAAGTAGGAAATAAATGAAAATGAATTAAATCATATTTATTTAACTCAGATACTAACTGAAAAATAATTAAAGGATTATAAGGTGATCCTTTCGACAAAGAAATTAAATCAGTTTCCTTTTTAACTTCTACTGTTAATTCAGTTTCTGTATCATTTAACAATATTACATTTGGTTTAATTTTAAATAATTTATAAACTGGAATACTCTCAGCTAAAAGCTTTTCGGCACCACCAAAATTTAAATTATTGATTACGAGGGCTACTTTCATTTACAATTTTTTTAAACCATTTATTAAAATCAAAATTTGAAATTCTTGTTTTACTTGGATTTAAACAGATTATTTTCTCTAAACCTTTAACCATTTCTTCTACACTCCCTTTTTCAATAATAATTCCGTTATTCTCATTAATAATATTTGTAAAATTGACACAATTTGTAACTAAGACTGGCTTTTTTAAAAATAAATTTTCTAGTACTACATTAGGAAAACCTTCCTTAATAGAACTTAGAATAAATACATCAGAGGCGTTAAAAAATTTATATGGATTATTCTGAAATCCTAATAAAAATATATCTTCTTGAACTCCTAATTGATTAATCAAATCCAGTAGTTTTGCTCTATAACCAAATTCCACAGATTCATCGCCTAAAATATATAGAACAGAATTAGAATGTTTCTTTATAAAAATAGAAAATGCTTTAATAAGAATATCAAAGCCTTTAGCACTATATAAAGAACCTGCAGCAACAAACTTTATTCTATTCTTACTCAAGATAACTTCCTCTTTAGCCAAGTTATTAATAGTCACCGAATCAACAATATTACTTATTACTTTTACTTTAATAGGTTTTAGGTTATAATATGTAATTATCTCATCTCGCATTTCGGCAGATTGGGCAATAACCTTATCGGCTGTTCTTAAAAGTAATTTTATTAGTTTTAGTAAAACAGTATTTTTTAAACCCTTTTTTTCTAACTGATTACTTGGTAATGAAGGCACTCTAACAATACTGAAAAATTTGAGTCTAAATAGCCATTTAAATGCCAAAATTGGAATGGCAATATGAAGTGCACTAGAGAAAACTATTTCAGGCTTATTTCTAAGTATATTTTGAAATATTTCCATTATACTAGATGAAACACTCCGTTTTTTTATCAATGTTAATTGAATATTTTTATTTATTAACCTTGAATATTCTGCATTTCCTATACTGACGCATAAATGAACTTCAAATTCTTCATTTAATGAGTTAATAATATTTAACGTATTCTTTTCTGCTCCTCCTTTTGAAAAAGAGGGTGTTACGAATAAAACCTTCATCCAATAGTATTAAATAAAAAGATTTTGAATTATTTAATTAATAATATAGCTTGGAGCATATTCAGATTTGTTAAAAACTGATTTACCCTTATTATTTTTAGATTTAAAATTTTGAAATTTAACCTCTCCTTTTATGGGTTTCATTTTATTTGATTTACCTTTATATGATGAGGTTACCCTTATTGGAGTATTTGAAAAATTATCTTCACTATCATAAAAGGAAATTGAAGTTATTTTGCCCTCTTCGGAAATTAATTTATTTAAATGAACAAAAACCCCATTTATTTTATTATTAAATGTGTAAAGATTTTCCACAACCACATTTTCAATGACATTTTCAACTCCATTGGGTTCAATTACAAATCCGGAATTTGGGTTAGTTCCGTTTGTATTGGAAATTACAAGATTGGAAACGTGAAGACCACTTACACTAATAACTGAAATTCCATTCCTCCGATTGTTATCTATTATTGAATTTGATACTATTAGATTTCTACTTGAAACATTTCTGTGACCAATATAAATTCCATCACCCCAACATTTGGAGATATTAGCTCCCGAAATTGTAATATTTGAGGAGCCTGATATTGATATTCCCATACCCCATTCTCCCGAATTCCCTTTATGATAATCTCTATCCCCTATCAATGTTGGATTTATTATATTTACATTTGATTTACCAAATACTCTTAACATTTGATAGGATCCTTTGGAAGAAGGCTTAAGTATTAGTTTGCTCATTTTATCGAAATAAATATTAGAATTACTTGATAAATTCAAGCCAGAGTCATTTATTAAAACGGGAAAGTTTGGAAAAACGATATTTCTATTTTCGTCAAGACCTTTTTGCAAATAAATTGTGTAATCTTTGGTTCCATCTTTAACATATCCCTTAGGTAAATAATTAGTTAAATCAATTGAATTCTCGGAGAAATTATAATTTACAGAATTGGTAATCTTATTACGATAATAAGATGGAACAATTCTATATTTAAAACTTTGAGAAAATCCATCATAAATTAACAACAGAAAGGAAATAATAATAATAAGTTTCTTTTTCATATCTAAAGAATTTCGTTAGAATAAGGGAATATTTCCCCCGCTCCTAATAACATAAAATAATTAATGTAAGAATATAGTATTATAAACAATACAACTAATGAATTATTCTTTGGTTCTAACTTATTATTTGAAATTAAAAAGGGCAAAAAGATTATCTGCGTAATACCTAAAAACATAACTAACCTGCCTCCATATGGAACCCTCGAAAGTAAGTTCGCGAAGATAACGAATAAATAAAAATATTGAAACCATGCATCTTTCTCTTTAATAAAATTAGACACCATAAAAAATATTGTATTTAACAAAAGTAAATACAACATATTCCCTAAAAAGTTTAATTCTCCAACACCAGTATAATCTGAGTAAAACACACTAGTAAATCTTTCCAATAATATATTTGAGAGAAACAAACCGATGAAGAAGCTACTAAATATGACTAAAGTTGGGTTGATTAGTTTAAAAAACCTATTTAAAACTATTACAGCTGGTAATATAATAAACGCAGAATAATGAAACAAACCAGCAATAGAAGCAAATAAAAGAAATTTTATTGTGTTTTTATCAGCCAAAAAATAAAGCGCCAATAAAACCCAAGACATTGCAATAGATTGTCTAACTATGTTAAAAGAATAAAAATAATAATAGAGTGTAATATATAAAAAAATTGAAAAAATTGGCAATTTATTAACCTTGAGTACAACAAAAAAGATAGGCAATAATGTCAAAAGAGAAGAAACTATTAATAAGCTTCTAAAATCACCATTTAATAAAACTATTAATTTTATTAAATAATGCCATAATGGTTCAATCTTTAAGTTTTGTCCAGATTCAACAACTTGAAACTGCACTTGATAATTCAAAGTATCTGTACCAACTGCAAAGTCCCTATAAGCGGATAAAATAAACAAAAGAATAAAGCTTATTAGAAAAAGCCATTTACTTTTCAATTTGGATAAGCCCAAATGCATTATTGTTAATAGACTGAACCAATACATAAATAATCCTAACTTAATTCTGAATAAACATACATTAATTTTCCTGTTGATGACAAATCTATTTTCTCAACAAAAACTACATCGACATCACAATTAGGAAGGTTATCTTTAATTAAAGAAACTACTTCATTAAGTTCATCTTGATTAAAATTAATAGTCTTTACTATCTTCAACTCTATTAGTGAGATTGATTTTTGGACCATTTGAAAGCCCTTAATAGTATTTTTGTTAAAAAAAAGGGAAGTAAAAAATTGTCCATCAATTTTTGTTCCATCATTTTTATGTATTACACCAAGAGTTCTTCCGGTAACTTGCATTAAATTTAAGGTTCCGAATTCCAGATCATCACCTTTAACTGCACGGTCACCAATTTTATACCTCAATAATGGCATATAGAAATTATTCAAGGTGGTAACAACAACCTCACCTTCTTCACCATATTGCACTTGTGTTCCATCTTCATTTAATATTTCAAGAAAGACATTATCAAAAAAAACTAACAATCCTGATGCATCTGCTAATTCAGAAGCAATTGCTGAAACTTCCCTTGATCCATAAAAGTTATAAACATGTGCTTCATTAAAAGCTTTTTTAATAAGCTTTTTCATTTCAGGGTAAAGAGGACCAGTTGTACAGTGAATAATTGGTTTAAATTTAATTTCAATATTATTTGCTATAATATATTTTGAAATTTCAAAAATGGAATGAACATATGCTTTTATAAAATGAGGTTTAATATTATTCATACGGGTTATGTAATCTGAAATTATCTCATCACTAAGCACAAAGGTGTTTAGACTCACCTTGTTATGTAAAAAATCCTTGATATTAAACTTTGAACCAGAATTATACATGTCTCTTTGGGCCCCCCAAAGATCTACTGATTTTTCATAGATATTTACATGATTTAAGCTTAGTCCATAATAATAATTTGCTAATCCTGCTTTAACCTGATTAATCGTTTGATAAAAGGAAACGGGCTCTCCAGTTGAACCTCCACTTGTATTTAAAAAGACCTGATTTTTCTTTGAGTAGGAAGTGTTTATTAAGCTTGAACCTTCCTCTCTAATTATATCTTTTGTTAACAGTGGAATTTTCTGAAACTCTCCATAGGAAAAATTTAAATCAGAAATTTTTTTACTATTCCTATAATAAGGAATGCTTTTTTGAGCTAATTCTACAATATGAAATAATTTAGATTTTTGATATTCCAAAACATTTGTTTTATTGGAATAATCAATCAATTTAAGTTGTTTTGTCTTTTTAGAAAGACTATAATTGTATACATTCTTGTGCAAAAAAGAAATAAATTTCATCATTATTTATTTGATTTTTTTTTAGATTAATCGGAAATTGTGTTTTAATAATATTCTAAAGCTTTCAGCATAATCACCAAGTTTAATACTTTGCTTTAACCTATCAAGAATAATTACCTTATAATATTGCTTTTCTGCACCTAATTTTCCCTTTAAATCAATCACTGAAACAATACTTTTTTCTAATGGAGATCTGCTATTTGTAAGTTTATTCTCAGTTGCCACTCTATAACAAGCTGTAATTTTTCTAGATTTAATTATAGAATAATTTTTGCCTATTCTTGCCCAAACATCTAAATCTTCACCTCTGCTTAAATTAGGATTGAAAACACCAACACTATCAAAAACACTTTTATGAACTACAACTATGCCCGTCCAAATTACAGGTCCTTTAAGAGCTCGGTCAAAATACTTGTCAATTTTAACCACCTCATTATCAAAAACTTCCCCTCCATACACTTTTCTTTTATCAGAAAACAAAAATGATGTAGCAAACACACAATCCGATGGATATTCTAAAATCATTTTATAAATAGTCTCCAAATGGTTAGGTTCCCATAAATCATCTGCATCCAAGAAAGCAATCCATTCATACTTAGACTCCCTAATACCGCGATTTCTCGTCGAGGAAACTCCTTCATTTGATTTATTAACAATTCTTATTCTTGAATCACGAAAAGATTTAACTACCTCTAGACTATTATCGGTAGACCCGTCATTAACAACTACTAATTCAAAATCTCTAAAAGTTTGATTTAAAACGGAATCAATTGTTTCTATAATACTGACACCTTTATTATATAATGGAATTACTATTGAAAACATAAAAAATTAGAAATTAATTTCAGTAAAATTTAATCGTGATTGATGAACTTTTAATTCTAAATATTTTGGGACTTTATATGTGTTATAATTCATACACCAATTATAAATTAATTCTGCCTTTAAATTCACGTCGAATTCACAGTCGAAAATTCTAGCATTTATATCATATCCAATATCTTCCAAAAAATCAGAACACTTTTTATGATATTCAACCAACATAAAAGGTGTTTTACCAAAACATGCAAATATTGCTCCATGTAATCTGGTAGAAAACATAACGTCACAAGCATTTATGTTTTCCCAAACAACTTTTGTATTATTATTATATGGATAGATTTCAAAATTTTTAGGATTTGAAGAACTAATAATTTTTTTAGTAATTTCCATATCGCCAATCCTAGTATTTCCATTTATTATAAAAAATTTGAATTCAAAATCTCCTAGTTTATCTAATTTGGAAATTAGATCAATAATTTTATTATTCCTTCTATTTTCATTACCTACGTCACCTCCTATAATAGACTCATATGGACAAACACTAATTCCAATAACTTTTCGGGATTTTAAATTATTGGGATTCAAATTGTATATTTCAGGCAAAAGTGCTGCTAAATCGAACGCATTAATTGGATTATATGGTAAATCCAAACTTGAAACATACTCAAATGACCTTTGATCTCTTAATGCAATAAAATCAATATTTCTTAAATAATTATTAACCTCTTTTTCGTCCTCTAACGAATGAAAAGGACCAACAGAAACACCAATAGCTCCAATTTTAATATCATGATTAGCCTTTTTTAGATCCAAAGCTATTTTTTTGGGGTTAGTATCTGTAAGTTTGCTATGGATGGTTGACCCACCTGCTGAAATTAGAAATGACGTATTTCTCAAAAGAATTCTTTTCTGGAAATTATAAGTTTTCGCTAAATTAAAAGGATACCCTTTAACTGGGGTTATTGTTTTTGGGAGTTTAGATGATAATGCTAAAAATCGATTATTAAATTTATTCCAATATTTTTCAGCCCCCCATGATGCAACTTCAACAAATGCATCATCGCCTGTGTTTAATTGTCCATAAAACCCGGTAAATAAAATATCTGTTTTGGTCATTTTTTTAAAAATAATTTAATATCTCTTAACAATGGTTTATTCCACATTAATAACAAGGGGACATATAACCCTAGGAATAAAAAAACTTGTATCAAGATTTGATAATAAAGATTAAATCTATAGAATTCGAATATAACTGATAAATAATAAGTAAATGCAAAAGGAATTAACGCAAAAATAATTATCTTAAAACTGCTAATTATCTGAGATATAACTGGATAATCAATAACTTTTCCACTAAAATGACCATTCAAAAAAGCAAAGAAAATATTGGTCAAACATAAAGACCAAACTATTGCCTTGATTCCAAAAGGTATACAAACTATTAAAGAAATAATACCAATGATTTTTTTAATAACCTCAACTTTTAGAAATAAATCACTCCTTCCTTTCACTTTAAGAATATTTAAATTGTAAGTACCTATAGGCAAAAAAATCGAAGCAATACAAAGAATCTTAAAATAAGGAACGGAAGGCAACCATTTATCACCAAAAACCAATGAAAAAAGTGGGTTTGCAACTAATACAAATACTAACATCATTCCTGCTGTAATTGTCAAAACAAGTCTTAATAAGGATATATAAGCTTCTTTTAACCTTTTATTATCTTCACTAATACTAGCAAACAATGGGAAAGAAACTTTATTTAGCACAGTCGAAAGTTGATTTACAGGAAACAAACGCAGACTGTCCGCTTGACTAAAAAAACCTACATTAGCTGAAGAGAATTTTTTACCAATAATAATTTTATACAAATTAGAATAAACAGTGTTGATTAATCCAGAAATTGTTAATTTATATCCGTAATCAAAATGATAAAAAAATCTTGTTTTATCAAAAATAAAACGAGGTCTCCATCTATAAAAGGTCCATAATACCAGCGCAAAACTTAAATTTTGAATTATATTTAACCCGATTATACTCCAAACTCCATAACCTTGAAAAGCCATTGAAATTCCCGCAAATGCACCAATAACGACAGAGGGTAATTGGAATGTAAATTGGCTTTTAAAATCTAGTTCTTTTGAAAATTTTGCAATTTGAACAGCAGTAAATGAAGAAATAATAAATACAATAGAGAAAACCCTTAATAGATCACTTAATTGTGGTTCATTATAAAAATCTGAAATATATGGAGCAAGTAAGAATACGACAACGTAAAGAAAAATACTGATTATTAAGTTAGTTATGAAAACTGTTCCATAATCCCTTTCAGTATTCTCATTATTTCGTATTAACGAAGAAGTCATCCCGCTATCACTTAAACTTTGACCAATAGCAATAAAGACGGCAATCATAGCAATTAAGCCAAAATCTGATGGCAACAATAATCTAGCTAGAACAATTTGAACTAAAAAATTAATTAATTGTATGCTAAACTGCTGTAGAAAAGTCCAGACTAAACCATCTTTAGCTTGTTTAATAAAACTCATTTGAAATTATAAAAATAAATGGAGTAAAACTATAAATTGTTATCCGCCTTTTCCATTAATATTCCTTTAACATCATAAATTATCGATTTATCTTTTTTTAGATTTTCAAAATCAATATTTAAAAACTCTTTATGAGCAACACCTAAAACAATTGCATCAAATTGTTTATCAGGAAGGGAGGTGGTAGACTCAATGCCATACTCATGTTTTACTTCTTCTGGATTTGCCCAAGGATCGTAGTTAGAGACTCTTACTCCATAATCTTCTAAAGACCTGATAACATCTACTATTTTTGTGTTTCTTACATCTGGGCAATTCTCTTTAAACGTAATCCCTAACATTAATACTTCTGATCCATTTACATTAATTCCTTTTTTGATCATAGTTTTCACCACTTGCGATGCTACATATTCACCCATCGAATCATTTAAACGTCTACCCGCCAAAATAATCTCAGGGTGATATCCATGTTCCTGAGCTTTCTGTGCTAAATAATATGGATCTACACCAATACAGTGACCACCTACTAATCCAGGTTTAAATGGAAGAAAATTCCATTTGGTACCAGCTGCTTCTAAAACAGCATGAGTGTCAATTTCAAGAATATTAAATATCTTTGCCAGTTCATTGACAAAAGCAATATTAATATCTCGTTGAGAATTTTCTATAACTTTTGCAGCTTCTGCAACTTTTATCGCCGGTGCTAAATGTGTTCCAGCTGTTATTACTGATTTATAAATTGCATCAACCTCCTGTCCAATTTCTGGGGTGGATCCTGAAGTTACTTTAAGGATTTTCTCAACAGTATGTTGTTTATCTCCTGGATTAATTCGCTCAGGTGAATACCCAGCAAAGAAATCTACATTAAATTTTAACCCAGAAACTTTTTCTAAAACAGGGATACATTCTTCTTCAGTTACCCCTGGGTATACTGTTGATTCGTAAACAACTATATCACCTTTCTTTAAAACCTTACCTACAGTTTCAGACGCTTTATATAAAGGAGTTAAATCCGGTCTGTTATTCTTATCTACTGGAGTTGGTACTGTAACTACATAAAAATTGGCGTTTTCAATATCTGTTAATTTATTAGAACAAAATAAACCCGTAGCCCCTACCTGATTAAATGGATTTTCAGAAACTAAAACACTTTGTAGAACATCATCTTCAACTTCTAATGTTAAATCCTTTCCACTTCTTAATTCATCAATTCTTTTTTGATTGATATCAAATCCCAATACAGGATATTTTGTAGCAAATAATCTTGCTAAAGGTAATCCGACATAACCTAATCCAATTACCGCAATTTTATTATTATCTTTCATTTAATCTTTATATTTATTATTTATAAACTTACCAGGATTATTATAATTTAATATTTTAGCCGGAACTCCAGCAACAGTCGCTTCATCAGGGATATCTTTTATGACAACTGCTCCAGCACCTATGGAAACATTATTCCCAATTAGTACATTATTAACTATACTAACTGATGGACCTATATAAACATTATTGCCAATTTGCGCTGCTAAACCATGTGCTCCTATCGTTGTAAATTGACTAATATTAACATTGTTGCCAATTTTGGTGGTAGGATTGATTATAACTCCAACCCCATGGCCAATATAAAAGCCATAACCAATACTTGTTGTTAATGGAATTTGAATTCCATATTTCCTTGATAAGCGCCAATGCATGAATTTAGCTATTGGATAAAACAAACCCTTCACCTTTCCTAATCTGAACCAAAAGGTATATGAAAAACAATGATTAATTGCCAAAATTGCGTATATAAGTATTTTTATAAATGATTCCTTATACCCATACCTTATGAAATCACTTTCTATATACTTCCATGCATCTGAATACGATGGATAACTCCTCATAATTTGAATAAATTATTTTAAATTATCCCAATACCACTTGGATGCTTCTTTTAAACCTTCTTTGATCACATGGCTCGGCTCATAACCTAGCAATCTTTTAGCTTTATCCACAGATGCAAGAGAATGTGGAATATCACCTTGTCTGTTTGGACCATGTACTACTTCAACATTCGCAATCTCCGAATCATATTCTGTTAAAAATTCTTTTAAATAACCAACCAACTGATTCAATGTTGTCCTATCGCCGACAGCTGTATTGTAAACGGTATTAATTGCCTCTGGATTATCAGTCAACATTGCTCTTTCATTCATTTGAATCACATTATCAACGTAGGTGAAATCCCTTGAATAATCCCCAGTTCCATTAATCACAGGACTCTCATGGTTCATAAATTTCTTTACAAACAATGGAATTACAGCAGCGTATGCTCCATTAGGATCTTGTCTTCTTCCAAATACATTAAAATATCTCAACCCAATGGTTTCCATCCCATAGGTTTTAGAAAATATCTCAGCATATAATTCGTTAACATACTTGGTAATTGCATAAGGTGATAAAGGTTTACCGATTCTATCTTCTACTTTAGGCAAACTTTCAGAATCACCATAAGTCGATGAAGAAGCCGCATAAATAAAACGTTTAACATTTGCATCTCTAGCAGCAACTAACATATTTAAAAAACCCGAAACATTTACCTCATTGGAAGTCTGCGGATCTTTGATTGACCTAGGTACTGACCCAAGTGCAGCTTGATGTAAAACATAATCGACACCTTGAACTGCCTTTTCACAATCATAGGTATTCCTAATATCACCCTCAATTAGTGTAAAGTCAGAATTACCCTCATGCTGAGCAAGATTATATCGGTGACCAGTAGCAAAATTATCAAGAACTACCACTTGATGACCTTTACCCAAAAAATACTCTGTTAAATTAGAGCCAATAAAACCCGCTCCACCTGTAATTAATATTTTACTCATTTTATTTATTGATGATTTTATTTACTATTCTTTAGATTCTCCTTTTCCGCCACTATCTTTCTCAAACCAGAGCTTGAAAAACGATGATCTCTACTATTAAAATATAGCTCAATCCCCTTCTCCTCACAATATTTTCTTCCTGTAAAATCCCTATCTTTATACTCATCACCCACAATTCTTACATCAAGCTTAAAAGATCTTAAAATATCTTCCAGGTCTTGTTCTGTTGAATAAGGGACGATCTCATCTACAGACACACAACCCCTCAACTGTATATATCTTTCAACCACCGTTTGAGTTGGCGCATTTTTTTCAGGACGATCCAAGGTAGGATCCATCTGAAGTCCACAGATTAAATAGTCACATTGACGCTTAGCTTCCGCCAACATCATGATATGTCCGGCATGTAGTAGGTCAAAGGTTGAAAATGTTATACCAATTCGAGGTCCAGGATTATAATCCTGATGTTTCAATTCTTTTACCTCTTTATTTTTCTCTTTCATATATGAATAATAATTTAATCTTATTCCCCTATGGCATAATATATAAAACCAAGATCCTCGATCTTTTTCCTATCCAAAAGCTTTCTACCATCAAACACAAACGCTGGCTTTTTCATAGAGTCTTTGATTCTTTTCCAATCTAAATCCTTGAACTCATCCCATTCAGTTAGTATGGCTAGTCCATGTGCATCTTTTGCGGCTTCATATGGATTATCAACAACACTTAGTAGCCCCTTGTTTTCATTTGCAGTCCTTGTAGCAAGGCAATCCAAATCCTTAAAGATTTGATTCTCTTGTACTTTTGGATCATAAACTTCAACTTGTGCTTGTTCATCAAGCAAATGGTCTGCGACGTATATGGCGGCTGATTCTCTGGTGTCATTTGTATTTTTCTTAAATGCCCATCCCATGAAAGCAATTTTCTTGCCATTAACCGTATTATACATCGATCGGATGATCTTTTCAGCAAATCGGGTCTTTTGATGATCATTAATTAAAATCACCTGCTGCCAGTAATCTGCGACCTCATTCAAATTATAGGAACGAGCTATATATACAAGATTTAGTAAATCCTTTTGAAAACATGATCCCCCAAATCCTACAGATGCTTTTAGAAACTTGGAACCTATCCTTGAATCTTGTCCAATCGCATGTGCCACCTCATCCACGTTCGCTCCTGTTACTTCACATAATTCAGAAATCGAATTTATCGAGGAGACACGCTGTGCTAAAAATGCATTGGCAACTAGTTTAGAAAGTTCCGAGGACCATAAATTTGTACTTATGATACGCTCCGAAGGAACCCATGCCTCATAAATAGACTTCAACGCATTTATGGCCTCTGGATCTTCACCGCCAATCAATATCCGATCTGGATCATGTAAATCAGCAATTGCCGTTCCTTCTGCTAAAAATTCTGGATTGGATAAAACATGGAATTGAACCCCTTTACCAGTATGATCCAATATGCTTTTAATAGTAGCAGCTGTTCTTACTGGAATTGTGGATTTCTCAACAATGATCTTCGAGGAGGTTGCCACATCTGCAATTTGACGAGCACATAACTCAATAAACTTCAAATCTGCAGCCTGTCCTTTTCCTTTTCCATATGTTTTGGTCGGCGTATTTACAGAGATAAAGACCATATCCGCCTCAGAGATAGCTTTTTCAACTTCGGTTGAAAAAAATAGGTTCCTACCTCTGGCCTCAGAAACAACGGCATCCAAGCCTGGCTCATAAACTGGTAGCTCATCAATATTATCTGAATTCCAAGCCTCTATCCTTGAAGCATTTAAATCTACGACAGTAACTTGAATATGTGGATTTTTCTGAGCAATAACAGACATGGTCGGCCCTCCAACATATCCCGCTCCAATACATGCAATCTTTGTGATATCCATTTTGATTTACCGAGTAATAATTGGCTTAACACCAATTTACAATTTTCAATTTTCTTTTTGATATAAAATAATCTGCCCATTCACTTCCTTAGGCTTTTCAAGGTATATCTTAATCCTTTTTCCAAGCAACTTCTCGGTTTTCCCGCTTAGTTGCAATAAATATGCCGAATCAATAGTATTGCCAATTATTAAGATCTCTATAACTCCAGAATCTATGCCCTTAGCATAGTCTCCCAATAAAACCACTTGATCCACATCGCCAGTTCGGGAAAGAACATGATCAACAGCTTGATCGATTCCCAAAAAAGTACGGACTAAGTTTTGTAAACTTTGAAAAAGCGGATGATTTACGTTAGCGCTATAATAAATTTTGTTGTTATTTTGAAATTTTATTAAGTAACCAGCTTCAGACAACTGGTTCAATTCTTTTCGGATAGAATTAGTAGATTCATTAAACTCTTCAGCGATACCTCTCAAATACCCCTTGTTGTTCGAGTTTACAAAAAACTTGATCAACAACTTTAACCGGGTTTTGGATGTAATCAATGAATCCAACATAACAACAAAAGTGAGCAACAAAAGTACTCAACATTTTTATTATTAACAAAGAAACTTCGTTAACAAATTATTAACCATGCTTTAATTTAATAAAACTCCTTATTATTATTAAAAGTTTTATGAGTTATTAGCTGCCATTTGAGTTAATGATTTTCGAATACCTTATTCTTAACTTATTCTTATCAAGCTAAAACAAATTCCCATAAATAAGTTGTCTGTTTACTCTAATTTCTTCTTTAACCTTTGTTTAGCTTTTTTCACACCTTCAAGGGAAATGCCCATTAGTTCAGCTATACTTCTATTATTTAATCCCAACTTCATTAAAGACAGTAGGCGACAATCATTTTCTGTTAACCTAGGGTACAATTCTTTTTGGGTGTCTACATAGCCTGGATAAACTCGCTCAAATATATTGCTAAATTTTACCCAACGCTCTTCGGTCATTACATGATTTTCGAGCATTTTATTCAAACGATCATTAACCTCCTCTTGACGGTCTGGAAAGTGATCCAGATTATACATCACTTCATTACGTAATCGCTGGATGGTCAAATCATTTTGTTTAATAGTAGCGGTGAAATCCTCTAATGAATTATTTAGAATGAGCAGTTCTCTATCCAACATTTGTTTTTCATATGAGAGTTCCAATTGATCCTTCTCTAATTCGGCATTCTTAAACAGTATCTTGTTCTTCGAACGGTTTACTAATAAAATAATAATGAGAAAAAATAAAACAAAGAAGATTACAAAATAAATATAAGATTGGTTTGTTTGCTTTCTTTTAAGCTCATAATTTTCAAGGTTCTTATGATATTTCTCTGTTTCCCATTTCCACGATGCTCGATGTAACTTCTCATAATCATCATTCTTATCCAAACTATCCTTCAAAACTAAGTGAGTACGAAGGTAATCTAGTTCTTTATTGAAGTCTCCTTTGCCTTTAGCAACCTTAGCCAACATTAAACATGCCTCAACTTGATATTCAAGGAAATAAGGTTTATTTTCCATTAATTTAATAGCCTCATTGACATAGTTTTCTGCTTCTATTAAGTCATCTTCTTCTATATACATCCTTGCTAGCGCTAAATTGGCCCGCATAGCATCTAATGATTCATTAAATTTTAGTGAATACTCAATATTTTTCTTTACTAAATCAATGGCATGTGATCTTCTACCTTCTTTCCAATAAAGATCAGCCAAATTCCCCGAGATAATGCCTATCCATACAGAATCCCTGGCCAATCCTGCAATATGTAGAGCTTTATTAAAATAATCAGTAGCCTTTGAGTATGAGGAATCTTTTTTAGAATAAACACCCAATGCATTAACCATATCTATTCGATTGCGGCTCAAGGGTTCAGTAAAAGGCAAAACAAGCTCTAAAAACTCGATTGCTTTTTTTTGATCCCCAATATAACTGTAAAATCTCGCTATAAAACCATAATGCAAAGTCAGTCTTGGGATTTTATTAAGATTGATTGATGGTCTTAAATCATCTGCTTGAAGAAAATATGGAAACGCTTCACGAATTTTGCGATAAACAAAGTAATAATAACCTTGTCTAATCAATCCAACCTGAAATAAATCTTGATCATGGCCCATGGAAACCAAATTATGAGCCTGTTGGAAATAAAAATTGCTCCGAATATTGACATTGTCAAAGGCAATAGAGAAACCATCTGCCATTAGCATATAATACGCCCATTTTAAGGGGATGCTACGGCGTTCATCAGCAATTTTTTTTACAGAATCTAACCTTCGAATTAATGCTAAGGTATCCCTTTGAAAATTTACATCAATTTTTAATATCCTCTCTAATTCTAAGAGAGAATTTTCCTTTTGATTTTGACCCATTAATTGATTGAACAAAGAGCTTAGAACCAAAAGGATCGATATTGCGGTTAAGGTCAAATTGTTTGGCATGATAATATGTTCCTAAATTACAGGAAAAATTGACATAATTAAAGAACCTCTCCATAAATGCCCTCAAAGACAAACATGAATCAAAATTATTACCAGAAATTTACAAAGTCTTTGGTGAATTAAGTTGAACATGGAAATTAAATATAGGGGTTTGTTTATGGAACGATAATTCAATTCCCAAGCTTCGCATTTATTAAATAAGTTTAGAAATATTCAATCTAATAAAACCCTTCAACTAATAACCTATAAATTTTAAAAATTTTCAATTAGGATATACTTCCAAAAAGCTGATGGATTAACCCAATTTATTAATCATATCCCATAGACTAGAATTAGGTTAACTCGTTTAGTATTAATAAATGGTTGGCGTAACTAGTAAAAACATAATTATTTAAATATACAATCGCTTCAGTGGTTGTCGAAGCATTCAAACATTCAAAAAATCCAGTTCAGAAACACTTTATTCCTCAACTCCCTGAAGTCACTTGTAAATATTTATTTAATTATTCATTAACTACTTATTTTCTTCAAATACTCAAAGTAAACCCCCTTCAAATCTTTAACCCGATCGTATAAATCGGCCTTTTGAATATAACCTTTCGACAATGCAATCTCTTCCAAACAAGCAACCTTTAAAGAAGTTCTTTTTTCAATCGTCTTAATAAATTCAGTGGCTTCAGATAAAGACTCATGTGTCCCCGTATCCAACCAGGCAAACCCCCTTCCCAACAATTGTAACTGAAGGATATCTTTATTTAAATACTCCTGATTCACAGTGGTTATTTCTAATTCTCCCCGATTCGAAGGTTTTACATTTTTTGCTATCTGTATAACCGAATTTGGATAATAATACAACCCTACAATGGCATAATTAGATTTCGGATTTTTTGGCTTCTCCTCTATATCATAAACCTTACCTGACTCATCAAACGCGGCAACTCCATATCGCTCTGGATCATCCACATAATAACCGAAAACAACGGCTTGTTTATCCTCTTCAACTTTCCTTCTGGCATCAAGAAGTTGCTGTTGTAAACCAGCACCGTAAAAAATATTATCCCCTAGAATCAAACAAACATCATCATCCCCAATAAATTCTTCACCAATAATAAATGCTTGAGCTAATCCATCTGGTGAGGGTTGCTCTGCATAAATTATCGATATGCCCAATTGTTCGCCATTACCAAATAACCTTTGGAAGTTTGGAAGATCTTGAGGTGTAGAAATAATTAAAACTTCACGAATTCCTGATAACATCAATACCGATAATGGATAATATATCATAGGTTTGTCATATACTGGAAGCAATTGTTTGGAAACGACCTGTGTCAGTGGATGGAGCCTAGTGCCTGATCCTCCAGCTAAAATTATTCCTTTCATAATATTTTGTTCTTATTGATTGTTCTATTTAATTTCTAGAAAGTTTCCCCAACATAATTTCAAGGCTATCCCGCCAATTGGAAACATGTGCTCCAAATGTGTTTTTTACCTTATTCTTATTCAGCAATGAATATGACGGTCGCCTAGCAGTTGTTGGAAAACTCGAGGTTGGAATCGGATTTATTTTACATTCTAATTTCGATATATCACGTATCGCAACTGCAAAATCAAACCAACTTATCCTTCCCTCATTGGAATAATGATATATGCCAGGCACCCATTTTCCTTCTGTAATAATTTCTTTAATTAAGCCAGCTAAATCACGTGCGTAAGTTGGTGAACCTATTTGATCTGAGACAACATTAATTTCCTCTCTACTGCTCATCAAATAAAGCATTGTCTTTACAAAATTCTTCCCAAAAGTTGAATATACCCACGCTGTACGAATGATAATAGCATCCTGACAATACTCTAGGACGGCCAATTCTCCTTTTCGCTTTGTTGCGCCATATACATTGATCGGGTCAGTGGGACAATTCTCATCTAATGCCTTATCAACATTCCCCTGAAAAACATAATCAGTTGAAATATAGATTAACTTTACAGAATTGGATCTCGAATATTTAGCAATCTCCAATGTAGCCAAATGATTGACTTTATCTGCTAGTTCTATTTCCGTCTCAGCAAGATCTACCGACGTATATGCCCCAGAATGAATGATGATATCTGGATGTACATTCTCAAGTTTACGTTGAATTAAAGTGGTCATGGAAAGATCTAAATCCTGACGATCTAAAAAGAGCAATTCAAATCTGGAATCTGATTTCCATATCGCTTTAAGTTCCGATCCTAATTGTCCTGAGCTACCTGTTATTAATATCCGAGTGGTTTTCAAAATGGGATCTCCTTTATTTCAGTGCAGTTATGGCTTCCTTAAATGTTGGAAGAGATTGATCTTTCTCAGAGACTGTGAGCTCATTATATGGCAATTTCCAATCTATATTCAGATCTTGATCATTAAATATAACCCCCCACTCAGCTTCTTTTTTATATAGGTTATCGCACTTATAAAAAAACTCTGCTGTATCTGATAAAACGATAAAACCATGTAAAAAACCTCTTGGAACAAATAATTGCCTTTTATTTTCAGCGGATAACAAAACCGCAACATGGTGCCCAAAGGTCTCAGAACCTGCCCTGGCATCTACTGCAACATCCAAAACCTCTCCTTGAAGCACTCTTACCAATTTAGCCTGAGCAAATTCTCCAGCTTGTGCATGTAAACCTCGTAAAACGCCTTTTGATGAAAATGATTGATTGTCCTGAACAAAGGACACATCTAACCCGGTTTTATCCTTAAAAATAGATTCATTATAACTTTCAAAAAAATAACCGCGATTGTCTCCATACACCCGGGGTTCCAAAATAAAACAGTCTTTTAGACCTGTAAAAAAGGCTTCCATATATCTTTAAAACCTACCTCCTAAATATTATTATAATGTTTTTCATAATAATTCCTATAGTCCCCAGATGCAACTTTCTCTAACCAGTCTTGATTTTCTAAAAACCAATCAATAGTTTTTGAAAGTCCTTCCTCAAAGGTAACACTGGGTATCCATCCTAATTCATTCTTTATTTTATTAGCGTCAATGGCATACCTTAGGTCATGACCAGGTCTATCTTTTACAAAGGTGATTAATTTTTCTGAAGTTCCTGGATCACGACCAAGCTTTTCATCCATTTGCTTACACAGCTCTCGAACTAGATCTATATTTTTCCATTCATTAAATCCACCAATATTATAAGATTGACCATTTTTTCCCTCATGAAATACTGTATCTATTGCTCTTGCATGATCAATAACATACAACCAATCTCGGGTATATTTACCATCTCCATAAATAGGAAGCGGTTTATTGTTGATAATATTTAAGATACAAAGTGGAATTAATTTCTCAGGAAAATGGTTTGGACCATAATTATTTGAACAATTTGTAATTACCACAGGTAGACCATAGGTATCATGATATGCACGAACAAAATGATCTGAGGCCGCTTTTGAGGCCGAATAAGGTGAATGCGGATCATAACTCGTCTCTTCTGTAAAAAGCCCAGTATCCCCCAATGCGCCAAAAACCTCGTCGGTAGAGACATGGTGAAACCGCTTTCCCTCAAAATCAGATCCCCATAAATCCTTTGCAGCATTTAATAGATTCACTGTTCCAATTACATTCGTATTCACAAAAGCGAGGGGATCCTTAATGGACCTATCCACATGTGATTCAGCAGCTAAATGAACTACAGCATCCGGACGAAAATCTGAAAAAATAACTCCTATGGATTGCAAATCACAAATATCTGCCTTCACAAAAGTATAATTCGGTAAAGCTTCAATATCTGTGAGATTCTCTAAATTTCCAGCATAGGTCAATGCATCCAAATTCAAAATATGGTATTCAGGATATTTCAACACGAAATGTCTCACAACATGTGACCCTATAAAACCTGCACCTCCTGTGATTACAATTGTTTTATTCATATCACAAAATAAACAATTTAAACCTTACCCAATAAATCAACTGATTATTTTCAGCCAATTTGTAGTAGAAAATCTAAGTATTCTGGTTTTAACTTTATTAATATTTGGATTGATAAAAAAATATTCCAAAATATGCACTTATTAACCCAATTTTTAAACATAGAAATAGTTATTAAATTCGGAAATATTATGAGTCTTCAATTCACTACCCTGGAAAATTTCTTTAATAGAGATTTGACATGAGAATAATCCGAATAATTTATAAAACTGTAAGGTTCTATTTATCCCATGGACTGAATTACATTTAATCAGTAGCATCTAATAAGAGACTGTGAAAAAAACATGGTTTTTTAAGAATGGGTGCTAATTTTACAAGTATGGACTCAGGCATTTCCCCAAAACAATAAAAACTGTTCTGGCAACACTACAGAAGATAACAATTAAAAATATTATTGAAACAGCAGCCAATTATAAGATGACCAAAGCAATAATCAAAAGATCCTAGGAACTCCATTACATAGAACAGAAACTTAAAAAAATATTGAAGGTCATTATAACCACATTGGTCATCAGTTAAGTCGTCACAATTCTTACGCTACTAAATCAGGGATTGATCGGAAAGCTGGTGTCATTTTTATCAGCTGAAGTAGATTTCTTCAAACTTTCTTCAATGGGTGCAGTATTAACAATGAAAGCTAGCACCTACAGGTGGAACAAAACGAAATCATTAGTTTTAATATTAAATTATTATCCCATGAATCCAATTAACAATAATTTAACAAAATATTTTCCCTTAAAAATAAAATAATTCTTATCTTAGAGTTTAAAATTCTGGTTAGAAAAAAATAATATTTTAATACTTTTACAATAACACCCCCTCCTTTTAATTTTTAATTAATGAATCCTTCTATCAAATTCAACAATGTAAACACATTGTTTTCTAAATCACTTAAACAAAGAACTTCAGACTACTTCAAAAACACCTCGCAGAAAAAAACAGGCAATAGAAAACTTTTTTTAAAAGCCGTTCTCTTATTAAGTACCTTTTTTATATTATATTATATTTTAGTATTTGTGCCTATTCACTGGTCTGTTGGAATATTCCTATGTATATTATTCGGAGCAAATCTTGCAGCCATCGGCTTTAACATCATGCATGATGCAGGACACAACTCATTTTCCGATAATAAACAACTTAACAATGTACTTTCCTATTCTCTAAATCTGCTAGGAGGCAATATATACTTCTGGAAACTAAAACATAATATCGCACACCACACATATACGAATATCGATGGTGAAGATCATGACATCGAGATCAAGTTCATGCGTATACATCATGACCAAAAAATAAAGAAGCATCATCACTTCCAGCGATTTTACTTCCCTATATTATACGGAATTTCCTATTTAGCGTGGATATTTTACCAGGATTATGAAAAGTACTTTAGAAAGAGAATGGGACAAACATCAGATCTTTTCCATTTTCCTTTAAAGGAAAAATTTATATTTTGGATTTCCAAAATCCTTCATTTTTTATTTTTTATAATCATACCAGTATGGACTGTCGGTTTGATACCGACACTTGTAGGTATAGCAATCTCCGGAATAGTCTGTGGAATGAGTTTGGCTACTGTTTTTCAACTTGCTCACGTGGTGGATGGGACTAAATTCAAAACTTTAAAAGAGTTTCGAATTGAAGAAGAATGGATGATCCACCAGATACAGTCGACTGCCAATTTCGCAACTCAAAATAAAATTCTGACCTGGTTACTTGGAGGACTAAATTATCAAGTGGAGCACCATATTTTCCCTAAGGTTAGTCATGTCCATTATCCTGCACTAAATCTTATTGTTCGAGAAACTTGTACAGAGTTTAATATACAATATAATGAATATACCTCATTTTGGAACGCATTCAAGTCTCATTTAAGAGTGATTCATGCCATGTCTAAATAAACAGGAATAATAATTTACATGTTATAATTCAGATTAGGGTTAAAAATAAAAAAACTATTTTTAAAAAATTAATAGTATCTTCGCTGATAAACAAGGCGTTGCAAGGATATTTTTTCTGAGCAGTTTGGTCAAACCATATTTTCAGATCAGTTAATTATGCGCCAATTTAAGTTATCAACGGTATACAGCATACGTGCTGAGCGACATTGAAGTTCCGATTTTAAGTCTCCATTATATTTCTGTTAACAAAAAGACAATTGTCTTGCTAAAGGGCAAGAAATGCCTTGTAAATAATAATCTTGTTGGCTTTCAAAAATGAAAGAGCAGGATGAGAGTTAATCAGAAAAAATGAATTTTAAAAACATCGGGCTTATAGCGCCAATTTTAAAAGCTATAGAGGAATTAGGACACACTGCTCCTACGGAAGTACAAAAACAATCCATTCCTTTCATCCTTGAAGGAAAAGATATCATTGCTTGCGCACAAACTGGGACAGGAAAAACAGGAGCATTTACTATTCCGCTTTTACAATTACTAACTTCAGAGCGCTATTCCCAAAAAAAGCCTCGGGCACTAATAATGGTCCCTACTCGGGAATTAGCATTACAGATTGCACAAAATATTGAGGATTATAGTAAATACCTCTCCATAACTCACGCAGTTATATATGGTGGGGTTTCCCAGGTAAACCAAGTAGAAAGGTTACGTAAAGGTGTGGATATAATTATCGCAACTCCTGGAAGATTATTAGACCTTTTAAATCAGAATCTACTAGATCTAAGTTTGGTTCGTCGGTTAGTATTGGACGAAGCAGATAATATGCTTGATATGGGATTTGTCAACGATATAAAAAAAATTCTTAAATCGATATCCCACTTAAGGCAAACATTATTGTTTTCTGCAACAATGCCCAATCCGATACGTAAATTTGCAGGAGAAATCTTGAAACAACCTGTTGAACTCTATGTGACACCAGTTTCTTCCACCGCAAAAAAAATAAGACAATCAGTTTTCTTCGTAGAAAAAGGTCAAAAGGCAAAACGATTGACTAGCATATTACTAAATGAAAAAAACACCCAGACACTGGTATTTATACGCACAAAGCATGGTGCCGACCGATTAGTAAAATCGCTAGGAAAAAGCGGTGTTCCAACGGCTTGTATCCACGGAAATAAATCTCAAAATGCCCGAGAAAAGGCTCTCTTATCTTTTAAAAACGGGCAGATTAATGTTCTTATTGCAACAGATATCGCAGCTCGCGGTATAGATATTAAGGAACTTCCCCAGGTCATCAATTACGATTTACCTGCAGATTCTGAAACCTATGTACATAGAATAGGGCGCACAGGCCGTGCTGGGAATGAAGGCAAAGCAGTTTCTTTCTGTAGCCAAGAGGAAAAACCAATACTACTGAAAATCCAAAAACTCTTAGGGTTTTCAGTACCCATAGCTCATTAAATCAAATAAATTTTAATAAAACAATAATAAAATGCAAGAAGGTACAGTAAAATTCTTTAATGAAACTAAAGGTTTCGGATTTATCACACCCACAAATGGCGGTGCAGATATATTTGTCCATTCAACTGGACTTATGAGCAACATCCGTGAAAATGATTCAGTAACATTTGATGTTGAAAATGGAAAAAAAGGTCTCAATGCGACCAATGTACGTGTAGTACGATAAAAAATAGCCATTAAAAAAATTCCATATTTAATTAAAGCGGGTTAAATTAATTTAATCCGCATTTTTTATCTCACAATCATTAGTTCTAAAATAGTAAAGCGTGATAAGCGTAATTTAGATAAAAGAAATCCATTACGTTTAAATTTGTTGTAAAGAATTAATCTCCTGAAAGAACAACCCCATATTCATCAATTAAGAAAGTTAAAAGATTCCTCTATTTTAACAAGTAATGAAAACAAAAAACAATTAATTCATTTATTTAATAGTAGACTTTAATGCCTATTCAATTACAAAGGTGCAATTGACACACAAGTAGCTAATATCTACCATTTTACATAAATATTCGACAGGTTAATTTGAAATTTTATTGGGAAAGGCCAGTCAAATCAAAAGATTTTCAGGTCAATAAAGCAAGATCAAGATCAACGAATGGTTAACCAAGCATCCTTTGCGTTAAAATAAAAGAGTGCCAGTTATCTCCACAACAAATCCTTGAGTTAAGGGAACTCTGAAGGCATAAATTTCAACTAATCGCTATGAAGAACTAGGAAACCGGTTACGATCTTACTAAAATCTGGCAACATCAATCTGAAGAATGTTGCCCGGGAGGCATTTGTGATAATCCACACAAAAATAATTATGCTATTTTCTTATCCTTTTGTGCATCAAATATTTTTGAGTTCTTAATGGGATTGTCTTTTAAAAGTTCTTTAACATCATATTTTGAAACAACAGATTTTAAAGCCTCCAAGTGACGTGTGTGATGCATATCTGTCCCAACAAAATCATACATTCCAGCACGTATTAGAGTCAAGGCGCAAGTCTTTACATTTTCACCATAATATTTGCTTATTGATAGTAGATTCAACTGCAAATAACAACCAGCTTGTTTAATCTCTTCGAAAATTTTAAAATTATTGTGATAGTAGTTATAACGTTCTGGGTGGGCTAAAATGGGTTGATAACCCCTATCTTGGATATCCTTGATTGTTTTAAACAATGCTCTGGATTCCGAAAGATACGACATTTCAATCAGCATATATTTATCAGCAATCAGACATAGTTTATCAGCTTGGATCCACTGCTCTATCTGATCATCAATCATATACTCTGCACTATAGTTCAATTTAAAATCAACAGCATTGGATTTTAAATAATCACTTAATTTATTATGTGCCTCTTTTATTGTTTCTGGGGTATTATTGTGAACGCCTGCCATTACATGCGGGGTGGAAACACTCTTATGAATACCTAATGACTTTAATCCATTGATCAACGTTATCGATTCTTCAAGGTCGGGACTACCGTCATCAATTCCCGGAAGAATATGATTATGAATATCCCAACCCACCCAATCCAATCGATTAAGATAAGCCGCTTGCTCTTCTTTTTTCCCTCCAAATAAGTTACTCCAATATCCCATATTTCTTAATTTTATTAAGTAGGTTGTTAGCTATTATAATAGACAACCTAATTCGCAATAAGGTTTAATGTATACGTGTGAATAACCTTATTTGCTACAGAAAATTTATATTAAAGCCGAATTATCCTTCTCCAACTGCTCATAAACTTGTTTGACATCCTGTGCTCTACTACGATCCAACACGAGTACCGCATCCTCAGTACTAACTAGCATACAGTTAGTTAATCCTACAAACACAGTAGGTTTATTGGTTCCTACAACAATATTGCCATTCTCATCAACTGGATGTCCCTTACTCTTAAAATATTCAAATAATGAATCAAACGCCCCCATATCGGACCATTGAAATCGTGCCGGAACAACCTTTATGAGATCACTACGTTCCATGACCGCGTAATCAATACTTTTTGAAGGAATTAATTTTGAATGCTCTTCATCCAGTACCAAATCTTCTGCATATTCAAAGGCGACCTCCGCAGCATTGTATAATTTAGGCTCAAATCGCATCAACTCCTCAAGATATACCCCTGCTTTGAAACAGAAGATACCAGAATTCCATAAAAAATTACCCTTTTTTAGAAAATCCTTGGCTGTATCTTCATTGGGCTTTTCCCGGAAGGAAAGAACTGTATTTCCATCATGCTCTATATATCCATAACCGGTTTCGGGCCTTGTAGGAATTATTCCAAATGTGGCAATAAACCCCTCCTGGGCATACATCACACCTTGATTTATAGCTTCTCTATAATTACTAAGACCTTCAATAAGGTGGTCAGAGGGAGTTACAATCAATATATCATCCGGATCAGCATGAAAGGCAGCAAAAGCAATTGCCGCCGCTGTATTTCTTGGTGCCGCCTCGGCAATTATATCATGATTCAGGCCTTTTAAATATGGCTCTGCAATCGTTTTATTCTGTGAAGATCCAACCAAAATAACTTTTGATGAAATCTCCTGATTCCTTGCAATAGTCCATTCAAATAAGGTTTTTCCCTCAAAGATAGGAAGATACTGCTTCGGCTTGGACTTCCGCGATAATGGCCATAACCTTGAACCAACACCGCCTGATAATATCACATTTATTATTTTCCCCATGACCTATCCTAATTTCTTCATTTCAATTGCATTGTCTACTTTTAAATACAATTCTGCTGTCGCACGGGCATCGGATAAAGCATCATGATGCTTTAACTCTACACTCATTAGCTCACAACAAATGCTCAACTTCGTGCGCTCAAAACCTAAAGATCGATAGATCTTACTTGTACATTCCCACATCGGTGCTAATCCCAATTCTTCAAAGGGCAAATTATAAAATTGCATCGTTTCTTTTAATACTGAACGATCCAATAACTCATCATGTGCAACCATATGTTTGGAACGGATTAACTCTTTTATCTTCGGAAAAATATCGATAAAGGTAGGTGCATCTACCGTATGTTTCGCCTTGATCCCATGAACCCTGGAAGTTTGCCACATATATTTATTCTGCGGTGGCTGAACCAAACTGTAAAATTCATCAACAATTTGCCCATTAACAACGTCTACTATTCCAACTGCACAAACACTGCTGTATTTGGCGGTTGCAAGTTCAAAGTCTATAGTTGTAAATGTTTTCGACATTTTCTATTATCGTATTATCTAAACTTAATATCCGTATTTACCTCGCCACTTTTCTCGAAGCGTAGCTCTCATCTTCTCTTCCGCCGAATTTTTCCCCGGTTCATAAATTTTTTCTGACTGCAACTCCGAAGGCATATATTCCTGCTCAACAAAATTTCCACTGTAGGCATGAGCATACATATATTCCGTTCCGTAGTTCAACTCCTTCATTAATTTTGTTGGAGCATTCCTCAAATGTAGAGGAACAGATAAGTCCCCAGTCCGGCGAACAATTGCCTGAGCCTTATTAATAGCCTCATAAGAAGCATTACTCTTTGCAGAACAAGCCAAATAGACAACTGTTTGCGACAAAATAATCCTCGACTCCGGCCAGCCTATCACATTCACTGCCTGAAAACAATTGTTAGCCAGCAATAATGCATTGGGATTCGCATTGCCAACATCTTCTGAAGCTAAAATCAATAACCTTCTGGCTATAAATTTTGGATCCTCCCCCCCTTCAATCATTCTTGCCAACCAATATACTGCCGCATTAGGATCACTCCCCCGAATGGATTTGATAAAGGCTGAAATAATATCATAATGCTGCTCTCCTGACTTGTCATATCGAACCCTACTCTGTTGAACATGCTTGGCAACAAATTCATTCGTAATCTCCTTACCACTATGGACCGCAGCCTGACTAACTAATTCCAATATATTTAATAGCTTTCGAGCATCTCCACCAGAAAGTTGCAATAAAGCCTCATATTCCTTGATGCCGATATTCTCAGACTTCAAAAACTCATCTTCTTGCAAGGCTTGATCAATTATTGAAATTAATTCTTTCTTATTTAGCCCCTGTAGAACATAAACTTGACATCGAGATAATAAGGCTGATATCACCTCAAAAGATGGATTCTCCGTAGTTGCACCTATTAATGTAACAGTCCCCCTTTCAACAGCTCCCAACAACGAATCTTGTTGTGACTTTGAGAATCGATGAATCTCATCAATAAATAAGATCGGCTGTTCCTGATTAAATTGACGCATTTGCTCCGCCTTATCGATCACTTCACGAACATCCTTTACCCCAGATTGAATAGCACTTAAACTATAAAATGGACGATCCAAAGATTTCGCAATTAAAAAAGCTAAAGTGGTTTTGCCAACTCCCGGAGGACCCCAAAAGATCATCGAGGGGATTGACTTTTGAACTATGGCATTCCATAAAACTGCACCTTCCCCAATAATATGTTTTTGACCAACATATTCCGTTAGACTTTTGGGTCGCATGCGCTCTGCCAATGGTACTCGTGTTGCCATAATTCACAAAGCTATCGATTTTTCATAGCAAACCCAATGTAAATAATGTTTAGTAATATTAATGTGGCATTTCCGCTATCTATTAACCCTTCTTTCAAGAAATAAAAATTACAACAAAATTTATTTTAACATTATTTAATATTTTATTCTGCTTTATACAGCCTTTCATTTATCTTATATTTCAAATTATTTAATACTTTTGAAAAAATGAACTTGCGAATGATTGATAAAGTGCGTGTTATATTCGCTTTAAGCTTAATTTTTCCATTATCAAGCTTAAAAGCGCAGAACAATGATAAATTACTAGACCCAGCTGGGTTTGTTACAAAATACGACAGTTCCTTCGCTGGAATTGGACCGAAGGTATACGTTTTACCTGCTCCTAGAACTAAAGAGGAGGAACTGGTGGACTCCTATAAAGAGAAAAGTGGATTCTTTGACTCCATTTCTAGACAATTGGACTATCAAATCTTGATCGAAGATTTTAAACCTTCTTCCAATGCGGCTTACCTAAAACAAAATTTTAATCCCCTACCAGCAAACGATCAGGATTGGAATACCCTTATTTCTAAACTGGAAGTCAACAAAAATTTCCCGCTTGCAGCCGGTCTATCTAATGAATATGCTTTCCAACTTTTGAAACAAGGGGATATCAATAAAACCATAGCCCTGCTTATCCGCGGATTAAATGCCGCTAGAAATTCTGGATCTGGTGAAAAATTTATCCTGGAATACAATCTGGCAAATGCATACCTATATAATGGTAACTTCTCAGATGCCTTTGCCATGCAGGAAACTTTCCTACAATCGGCAATCAATAATAAGGAAACCGTCGATCAGGCAAATACTTTGGTAAGGATTGCCCTGGTGCAAGCCCATGAAAAAAACTTTAAAGCCGCTGAAAACACAATTATCAGACGTGCTTTCCCATTATTTAATAAAACAAAGAACCATTATGGCAAGGTTAATGCTTTGATTTCCCTTGCAAAAATATATCAACTGCAAAACAAACATACAGAGGCCCAATGGTTCCTGATTCAGGCTAAAGATCTGGCTACTGCCAATAGAGTCCAAAATCAACTCCCTGAAATTGAATACATGTTGGCCTTCTCTAAATATGTTCAACAAAATTATAAAATTGCTCAATTGGAATTTGAAAATGCCAGAACATTGGCGGATTCTGAAAACAACAAAGTTTTGCAATTAGCCATTCATGATAAACTTGGTGATATTTATTTGATGATGGGAAATTTTAAAGAGGCTGAACAGGAATTATCTGACTATTGGAGGCTTAGAAACGAACTGTTTTCTTCCATAAACTAATACCAGGGTTTCTATAAATGAATATTTGAAACTGCTAATAAACAACTAAATCATTATTGAAATGAATATTTTACGTTCACAATCATATAGTGATTTAATTTTTAACTAAATTTAGCGCTAATTATAAAGCGCGCTAACTTAATAACAAAATCTAATTCGCCGTAGAATAATTAATGAACAAATTCAAGAACTATACATATATGTTTAAACATCTCATTTTCTGTCTTGCAGTAGTTTCTGTTGTAGCATGTGGTGCCAAACCACGCATCAACCTAGACCTAGAAGGTCTTGAATTAAAACCTACTACGCAACATGAAATCATAGCTAAGGAAGTAGCCAATCTTTTGGAAAACTTCAGCTATAAGAAAGTCCCTATGGGTGATTCCCTATCTAATATTGTCTTTAATAATTTATTGGAAGGTGTTGACCAAGGAAAAAATTACATGTTGAAATCGGATGTCGACGATTTCCAACAATTCAAAAACACGATCAGCCAAGACTTTAAACAAGGCGATCTTTCGAGCGCATTCTATATTTTCAATAAATACACAAATAGATACTTGCAGTGCATGAATTTTGCATTGGAACAAATTGACGCGAAACATGATTTCACAAAAGATGAATCTTACACCAGCTTCCGTGAAAAGGAAAATTGGTTCACTTCCGAAGCTGAACTTAAAGATCAATGGAGAAAACGTGTGAAATATGATCTGCTAAACCTTCGATTAACTGCTTCTGATTCTTCAAAAGTTGATGAAGAGAAAAATAAGGAAACCCTGAGAAATAGATACAACAACCTAATTTCTCAAGCAAAGAAAACCAATGCGAATGATGCTTTCCAAATGATTATGACAGCATTAACTGATGCTGTTGATCCGCATACAACCTATTACAATCCTTCATTTGCGCAAGCTTTTAATGAAAGTATGTCAAATACCTTAGAAGGTATTGGGGCTCAGCTTCAAATGGAAAATGAAATGGTAACCATCAAGCAGATCATCGCGGGTGGACCTGCTTTCAAAGATAAATCTTTGCATATCAATGACCGTATCGTAGCGGTGGCTCAAGGTAATGATGGTGAATTTGAAGACATTATCGGTTGGAGATTAGATGCTGCAGTAGCAAAAATTAAAGGCAAAAAAGGAACTGTGGTAAAACTTAAAATCCTTCCTGCTGGTGCTGAACTTTCGGCAGCTCCTAAAATCGTAAAATTAACCCGCGAAAAAATTATATTGGCGGAAGAATCAGCAAAACGTGAAACCAAGGTCATCAAAGGTGAAGATGGAAAAAACTATAAAATAGGGGTTATCAAGCTTCCTAAATTCTATATTGACTTCGAAGCTGTACGACGTGGTGATAAAGATTACAAAAGTACAACCAGAGATGTTAGGCTTTTATTGGATAGTTTAAAACAAGATGGCGTTGATGCTGTACTTATGGACCTGAGAAATAATGGTGGTGGCTCTCTTCAAGAGGCTATCGAATTGACAGGTTTATTTATCGACCAAGGTCCGGTAGTTCAGGTTAGAGATTCTAGAAACCGTGTTCAGGTTGATAGTGATGAGGAAACTGGATTAGCATGGGATGGCCCATTTGGCGTCATGATCAACCGTTTCTCCGCTTCGGCATCTGAAATATTTGCTGGTGCAATCCAAGATTACGGCCGTGGAATTATTCTGGGATCTACTAGTTATGGTAAAGGAACTGTTCAGAATGCTGTAGATATGTCTCGCTTTATAAGTGCAACTAACAAATTGTTAATCAAAGCATCAGGTGAAGCAGATCCTGACACTCCTAATGGTGCTCCTGAATTCGGACAAATCAATATTACTATGGGAAAATTCTATCGTGTTACTGGTAGCAGTACACAACATAAAGGTGTATCTCCTGATGTAGTATTCCCAACCCAATATTCAGCGGAGAAATTTGGCGAAAGCTCAGAACCTTCTGCGCTGCCTTGGGACCAGATTAAACCAACGAAATTTGCTATAGTTTCTTCTTTGAAAGATATCAATGCTCAATTGGAAGAAATTCACAAAAAAAGAATGCAAAAATCACCAGCTTATCAATTCCTTTTAGAAGACATCGCTGATTTCAATAAAAATGAAACCATGCCTGCTATCTCTCTAAATGAAACCAAATTGAAAGCTGAACGCGAAAAAATCAGACAAAAACAACGCGATCGCATCAATAAACAACTAGCTTTCCTAGGTGAACCCCTATGGAAAGAAGGACAACCGCAACCAAAATTGGATTACGATTTTGTCCTCGACGAAAGTGCTAACGTCCTAACGGATTATATCCGGTTGAAAAAATAACAAAAAAGGGGAATAATTAATTATTCCCCTTTTTTTGTTCCTACCCCTCTTAATATCCTACACCGGTTCTTCTCGGCTGACGAATTGCTGGCCAAGTTCCTGGCTTACCACTTGCATCCGCTGGTAAAACACGCTTTTCACGATTCACCAATCCTGGCTCCTCGGATGCCTTATACGTTAATATCGCTGTTAATATTACATTCGACATCAAATCATCAAATACTATTTTATCATAGGTATCTAAGTTGGTATGCCATGTATTGCTGAAATAACCCCAAGACAAGGAACTCAACATAAACCCTGGTACGCCAGCAGCCACAAATGAAGCATGGTCTGATCCGCCGCCACCAGGTGAACCTGGAAATTGTATCTTGATATCCTTGGTGATCTCACTTGGAACAGCTTCTAACCAACGTCCCATAAAATCATAGGCATGAACAAATCCGGAACCATTGATATTTGCAACACGACCAGTTCCATTGTCCAGATTGAATACCGCCTGTGTCTTTTCAATAACATCTGGATTATCCAGGACAAAGGAACGTGAACCATTTAAGCCTTGCTCCTCACTTCCCCATAAGCCCACCAATATCGTCCGCTTCGGGTTAGGCAGAACTTTCTTTAGAACTCGCGCAACCTCCATCATGGCAATCGTACCGGTACCATTATCTGTTGCTCCAGAACCACCTTCCCAGGAATCCAAATGCGCAGATAATATCACATACTCATCTGGGAATTGAGAGCCTTTAATTTCTGCAATCGTATTGAACGATGGAACATTGCCCAAATGTTTGGAAGAAGTCTCAACTTTAATTTTTGGCGCATAACCCTTCTCGGCTAGTCTGTACAGAATCCCGTAATCTTCTAGGGAAATATCCAATGATGGCGCTTTATGGGTTCTTGCACCAAAAATTTTGTTGGCACCAAATTCTCCCGACCAATAACTACTCAAAACACCTACTGCACCTGCATCCTCAAGTACGGAAGGAATCGAGTTCGGAGCTAATCCAGTTGCTTTGATTCTTTCATTCCATACCGCTCCTAAGGAATCTCGCTGTCTTTGCATCTTCGCATAGGATTCCGGAGTGCCATATTCTTTCCAATTGGCATCTGGACGTCCTGTTAATTGTGGCATAGAAACCATCACATATTTCCCTTTTACTTTTGGCAACCATGCACGGAACGATACTGAATCCTTAATATCTGGCAAGGCAATAACTTCTGCCTCAATTGCTTTTCCTTTGGTAGTCGGACTCCATGCTAATTGTGTTCCGGCAAGTGTCTTCTGCCTTGGATAGGTCATATCAATATGAGAAATCCCTCGTTCCCAGCCATGCCATTCTCCAAATTGTTGATTCTTTGCGGAAATTCCCCAACGTTGAAAGGTCTTTAATGCCCATTCATTCGCATGGGTCATCTGAGGCGTACCTACTAAACGTGGTCCAACAACATCTAACAATTCAAACGCCAATAACTCTAGCTCTGAATTATTCTTTGCCTCATTGACAATCTGCTCAACAACAGGATCTACAGGCTTTAAAGCCGAACCTCCCATACGTTGCGCATAAACCGTTGAATAAGAAATCCCCGTTGCCAATACCAAAAAAGCAATCTTCTTGAATTGACAAATTCTGTTTCCATTGAGTTTCATAGTAATATATTTTATTATTTAGGTAAACTCGAATGTCGGCAAAATTTGTCAATTATCCCGCTTTTTTAGCCTAATAACTCAAATTCAAACGTTGTCCATATCAGCTTTTGCCGACTCTCGACCCCCCCGATTTTATGATTATCTTATACTCAAAAAAAATAGCCTAGGCGTTAACCTAGGCTATTAAAATTTTCATTTAGTCAAGAACATTATTCCCTAAATGAAGTATATCGAACTTTAACTTCTCCAGCTTTTATACTGATTGATTAATCCATTTGTTGATGAATCGTGAGACTCAACCAAATTATTACCTTCTAATTCCGGAAGAATATTATTAGCCAACTGTTTGCCAAGCTCAACACCCCATTGATCAAAACTGAAAATATTCCAAATGATACCTTGAACAAAAATCTTGTGCTCATATAAGGCTATTAAAGTACCTAAGGTCTTTGGAGTAATTTCTTTGATCAAAAATGAATTCGTGGGTCTATTCCCTTCAAATACTTTAAATGGCGTCAATTCCTTGATCTCAGATTCCGACTTTCCTGCTTTCTTCAATTCTGCAACAACTTCAGATTCCGACTTACCATTCATCAATGCTTCAGTTTGTGCAAAAAAGTTTGAAAGTAACATCTGATGATGTTTTCCAAGTGGATTATGTGAAATCGCTGGAGCAATAAAATCACATGGGATCAATTTAGTCCCCTGGTGAATCAACTGGTAAAATGCATGCTGACCATTGGTTCCAGGTTCACCCCAAATAATCGGTCCTGTTTCATAATCAACCCTATTTCCATTTCTGTCAATATACTTTCCATTACTCTCCATATCCCCTTGTTGGAAATATGCCGCAAATCTATGTAAATATTGATCATACGGTAATATAGCGCTACTCTCTGCTTCAAAGAAATTGTTATACCAAATTCCTAATAAGGCGATGATAACAGGAATATTCTCCTCAAATTCTGCATTTCTAAAATGCTCATCTGCTTCATAGGCGCCAGTCAATAGCTCCTCGAAATGATCATAACCGACCGATAAACATATTGACAATCCAATTGCAGACCATAATGAATATCGACCACCAACCCAATCCCAGAACTCAAACATATTCTTCGTGTCAATCCCAAATGCGGATACGCCGGATTCATTGGTACTCAAGGCAGCAAAATGCTTCGCTACATCGCTTTGATTAGCTCCCGATTTTAAAAACCACTCCTTCGCACTATTGGCATTCGCCATAGTCTCTTGTGTAGTAAAGGTCTTCGAAGCAATTAAGAACAAGGTAGTCTGTGGATCTAAGGTCTTCAAGGTCTCCGCAATTTGAGTCGCATCAACATTAGAAACAAAATGCATATTCAACCGAGTCTTATAGGCTTTTAATCCTTCAGTTACCATAACTGGGCCTAGGTCAGAACCGCCAATACCAATATTCACTACATCAGTAATCTCCTTGCCCGTAAATCCTTTCCACTTCCCAGAAATAACACGATTCGAGAAATCTTTCATTCTGTCTAATACAGCCTGAATCTCTGGCATAACATCCTTACCTTCGGTAAGTACAGGTTTTCCAGATCTATTTCTTAATGCAGTATGTAGAACCGCACGATCCTCTGTCTCATTAATCTTTTCTCCATTGAACATCGCCTCAATCGCATCTTTTAATTGACATTCGCGAGCCAATTGAATCAATAATGCAATAGTCTCTTCGTTAATCCTATTTTTTGAATAATCTAATAGGATATCGCCCAAATAAATGGAAAATTTATCGAAACGTTCCGCATCCTTTGCAAATAAATCCTTGATGCTGGATTCGTTTATCGTTATAAAATGATCGGCTAAATATTTGAAGGCTTGGGTTGTTGTAAAATCAATTTTCGGTAACATATATTTTTTACTTTTGTTCAAATATAAGGATTACAGCTAAATCAATCCTTAATTTTATATTATCTTTGTTCTTATGACCAAAGAACAAATTCAAGACTTGAGGGACAGAATTACTTCCCTGAGGAGGCATCTTTGACATTGACGTCAAAAAAGCTGAAATCGAACGTGAAACCCAAATAACACTACAACCTGATTTTTGGGATGAACCCAAAGCCGCAGAAAAAATCCTGCACTCCATTAAAAACCATAAAATCTGGACCGACCAATTCGACGAAGTCTATTCATCAGTCGAAGATACCGGTGTATTATATGAATTTTTCCAATCAGGGGATGCTTCTGAAAAAGAACTTGAAGAGCAATACCAAATCGCCTTGAATGTTGTTGAAGAACTGGAATTCAAAAATATGCTGAGTGCCGAAGAAGATCAGCTGGACGCTATCCTTCAAATCACAGCGGGTGCAGGTGGTACCGAATCTTGCGATTGGGCAGCAATGCTTATGCGAATGTATATCATGTGGGGAGAAAAACATGGCTGCAAAGTAACTGAACAGGATTATCAAGAAGGCGATGTTGCTGGTATAAAAACTGTAACCCTCCAATTCTCAGGAAATTTCTCCTATGGTTATCTCAAGGGTGAAAATGGAGTTCATCGCTTAGTACGCATATCACCATTTGACTCAAACGCCAAAAGGCATACTTCCTTCGCTTCTGTATATGTTTACCCTTTGGTGGATGACAATATTGAAATCGAAGTTAAGGACTCGGAAATCGAATGGGATACCTTCCGCTCTGGCGGTGCTGGTGGACAAAACGTAAATAAGGTCGAAACCGCAGTTCGTTTACACCACAAACCAACCGGCATTATTATTAAGAACCAGGAGTCTAGGTCCCAATTACAGAATAAAGAAAATGCTTTACGCCTTTTAAAATCTCAATTGTATGAAATTGAAATGAGAAAACGTCAGGAAGCAACAGCAGCGATTGAGGGCTCCAAGAAAAAAATCGAATGGGGTTCTCAAATTCGAAATTATGTCCTACATCCATATAAACTGATCAAGGACCTAAGAACGAATACGGAAACTTCAAATACACAAGCTGTATTGGATGGTGACCTCGATGAATTCTTGAAAACTTATCTCATGGAATTTGGTGGTTAAAACAATCCAAGAAGTAATAGACACACCATAAAAGTAAAGGGCATCTAATTATTAGCTGCCCTTACTATTTTTATTTGTCAATCCTTTTGAAACTTGAAATTTCAAATATCCAAGTTTTCTATCTAGAATGCATTTTTCCACATCATACTCTCCACAGGTCTGATGGTTTTATTATTATATTTCGCATTGCCTTTACTATTGTACATGGTTTCAATATCACCTTCCACCACAAAGTAAATCAACTGTCCAATAGGCATTCCTGCATATACACGCACAGGTTGTGCTACTGAAATTTCCAAAGTCCAGGTGTTACAAAAGCCAACATCACCTTTACCGGCAGTTGCATGGATATCGATACCCAAACGGCCTGTACTCGATTTCCCTTCCAAAAACGGAACATGACCATGACTCTCCGTATATTCAAGAGTTACACCTAAATACAAAGTCCCAGGTTCAAGAACATACCCTTCGGCAGGAATTTCAAAATGCTCAATTTCATTATGTTTCTTCGCATCTAAAACCTCATCCTTATAACGTGCTAAGTACTTTCCTAAATGTACATCGTAGGAATTCGTCCCTAAACACTTACGGTCGAATGGCTCAATAACGATCATTCCTTTATCGATTTCCTCTAAAATTCTCTTGTCTGATAATATCATAGTATGGACCTAATATGCTGCTGATTAGCAGGATTCAAAAATACATATTTTTTGCGCTACTACAAGCTATTTAAGTTTATTCAGAGGATTCATGGGTAAACTTAGAATATTCATTCAAGATTTTTTATATTGCATTTACAATTGTAAACTAACCAACACCTAATTCTCAAAAATGCTCTGTTATAGTTCATATAGCTTAGAAGAACTTTTTATTCTCATGAAAAATTCAGATGAAACTGCTTTCAATGAATTATATGATCGTACTTGGCAAAAACTATATCTTACGGCTAGAGCAAAAACGAATAATGAAGGTCTAGCTAAGGAATTAATCCAGGATATCTTTATTGATTTTTGGGACAAAAAACATATTAGAGAAATTAAGGATGTTAAAGCCTACCTCAATCAAACTCTTCGATTTAAAATTATTGATATCTATAGATCAAAAAAACTTGATTTTGAAACTCTGGATGATATTGAAAATATTCTAATCGAATCAACAAGCTCTGATAAATATTTAATTGAACGCGAGCTTAACATAATTCTTAATTATTGGATGAAGAGCCTTCCTTTAAAAAGAAGGAAGATTTTTGAACTCCATTACTTCGAAAATAAATCCACAAAGGAAATCAGTGAAACCCTGCAACTCTCAATCAAGACCGTTCAAAATCAACTAATTACCAGCAAATCATCTTTAAAAGGAGTCCTTCAAAAAATTCTTTTTATTCTTTTTGTTTTTTTCTTTAGGACATAAGAGTGTTTTCTACGACTATATAGATAGCCAAAGCTATTAACCTAAAAATGTCTAATAGAAAAAATAAAATACAACAGTTGATAAAAATTCTCTTTACCCGGTATTCCAAAGGAATTTCAGGCAAGAATGAAAGGGAATTGGTAGAAAAAATATATGATTCTATCGATCTGGGACAAACTGACGCCAATCAGGACCTTGAAAGAATAAAAAATGAAATTAAGTTTTCAATTGACCATAAAATTTCAAGGAAAAAATCTTCCAGTGTTTTCCGTAAATTGTACTATCCTTCAGCTGCTGCAATACTTATATGCTTAGCTTTTGGATACTATATTTTTCGAACTTCTAAGGAAAATACAAACATCCTTGACAATCCCACTGTACATCACCTCGAAACTACCCTTAAGAGTCCAACTATTTCATTAAATGATAAAAACTTTTATAATCTTAAAATTACAACACCTCCTGGAACAAAATATCAAGTCATTGATGATGAAAAAGTTCTGGATTTAACCGCATTAACCTCAAATGAAACCTCCAAAAGCATAAAAATTATTAACCCCTGTAAGGAACCAATATCAATTTTATTAAATGATGGATCCCAAGTTTGGTTGAATTTTAACTCCAGCCTTGAATTCGAATATGATATTCAAAAAAATCACAGGCTGGCTAAAATCATTGGTGAAGTTTTTTTCGATGTTAAAAAAATAACGAATAATGATGCTAGTGTCCCATTCGAAGTAAAAACCCGATTACAAACCATTGAAGTTCTCGGTACTAAATTTAATGTTAATACAACTTCTCCTGACGAAGAGAATGTTGAATTATTAGAAGGAAGTATTCGACTTTCTCATAATGTCTCAAAGATTAAAACGCTACTTATTCCTGGTCAAAAGGCATTTCTTAAAGACAACTCAAATAAAATATTAATAACCAATTCAAATTCTGAAGAAAAGGCTAAAGCATGGCGTAAAGGTCTTTTTTACTTTGACTCAGAAAGCCTTCAAGCTATTGGTAAGGAACTCTCCTTATGGTATGAAATACCTGTAATTATTTCTCCAGAAATAAAGTCCTTGAAAATAACAGCAATGATCAAACGCTCTGAAAAAATAGAAAAAGTCTTGGAATTAATAGAATTAACTAACAATGTCAAATCAAACACTATGAATGGAAAAATCTATATAAACAAAAAGTACTAATAATCAATTAACCAAAATTGCATTGAAAACAATTTTAATAACTAACTAAACTTATGATGCTTAAATTATTTTTTAAATCGCTCAAAGTCCATCTAAATAGACCTGTTTACTGGTCTATCCTCGGAATTTTGTTCACTTGTCAATCAGTTTTTGGATCCTTGATCGATCCTCAAAAAACAATTACTGTTAATTATCAGAACACACCCCTTAAGCAAGTCTTCAAAAATTTAAATGAAGAAGCAGGAATTCAATTCATCTATTCCAATCAAGATTTGGATGAAACTAAAAGGATCACACTAAAACTGATAAACAGCCCCATTAAAACTGTTGTTACTGAGATTTTCTCGACAATAAATGTCTCTTTTGAAATTAAGGACAACACAATTATTGTCAAAAAGACCAATGAAAGAAGGCTAAATCAGGAACGAACCATTAAAGGACAGGTCTTAAATGAAAGTAATGCTCCTATTCCAAATTCCACTATTCAAACTAGCTTTTCGAATCGTTCAACTTCAACTAATCAAAATGGAAATTTTGAAATTAATGTTCAATCACAAGACACTTATATTACAGTAACCTCCATTGGTTATGTATCTCGTCAAATTGAAATTAAATCGGCTAATGATTATAGAATTATCCTAAAAGATAGCACTGATGCATTAGACGAGGTCGTAGTGGTAGGTTTTGGAACACAAAGAAAGGCTTCAGTGGTCGGGGCAATCTCCAGTATCGAACCGGAAAGATTAAAAAGTGGTACGACAAGATCAATGAGTAATAATTTGGCTGGACAACTAGCCGGAGTAATTGCTGTACAAAGATCTGGAGAACCCGGATATGATAACTCCAACTTTTGGATTCGTGGTATCAGTACATTCGGTGGAAATAGAAATCCATTGATTCTAGTTGATGGTGTTGAAAGATCACTTGATAATATGGACCCTGAGGAGATTGAGTCTTTTTCCATTTTAAAAGATGCAGCGGCGAGTGCTGTATATGGGGTAAGAGGAGCGAATGGAGTGATTCTAATTAACACCAAAAGAGGAAAAGTCGGAAAACCAACCGTATCTGCAAGATATGAACAAGGGTTTACTTCCCCAATCCAATTACCTGATTTCATAGGTGCCGCCGATTATTTGGAAGTAATGAATAGCATTAGAGAAGAACGTGGAGATGCTCCTCTATATTCTCAAGAAAGAATTGATAACATCCGAAACAATGTTGACCCTGATTTATACCCTGATGTAAATTGGTTGGATGCTATCCTAAAAAATCAAGCCGGAAATTCCAGAGCAAACCTTAGCGTTAATGGAGGAACGGATATTTTAAGATATTCATTGGTGACTTCATATTATGGTGAAAGCGGAATTATCGAAAGAGATAAAAATCAAGCTTGGGATTCTTCCTCAAAACTGAATAGATATAACGTAAGATCAAATGTTGATATCAATATTAGTCCTACAACTCTATTCAGATTAAATATTGGTGGATATTTACAGGATCGTAGTCGTGCTCCTCAAAGTGTGGACGACTTATTCCAACAAGCTTTTACAATACCTCCTTATGTCCACCCAACCATTTATTCTTCTGGCGAAATTCCAAGAACTCCTGAAAGAACAAACCCTTGGGCATTGGCAACTCAAAGGGGCTACGAAAGAATTAGTGCCAGTAAACTTGAATCTTTATTTTCCCTGGAACAAGATTTAAAATTTTTCCTGCCAGGACTGAAAGCCAGAGGCTTATTTTCATTCGACCGTTATTCTAATACCTCTGTAGTTAGAAGTAAAGATCCTGACTATTTTAACCCTGCAATCGGACGGGATGATCAAGGTAATCTACTTTTGGTTATTGATAAATACGGTCAAGATTTCTTGGGATATTCTAAAGGGTCTGACTGGGGTGATAAAAGCGTCTACCTAGAAGGTGCTTTAAATTATAGTAAATTCTTTGGCATGCACAATGTGGAAGGAATGGTGCTGTATAATCAACGAAATTATGATAATGGTGATCTTCTTCCCTACAGGAATCAAGGTATGGCAGCTAGATTCTCTTACAATTACAATAACCGCTATATCGCCGAATTCAACTTTGGATATAATGGGTCAGAGAACTTTGCTCCAGGTAAAAGATATGGCTTCTTCCCTTCTTTCGCTCTCGGATGGTATATCTCGGAAGAAAAATTCATGGAAAACTACAAAGAAACTTTATCTAAATTAAAACTGAGAGGTTCTTATGGTCTTGTTGGAAATGATCGCTTAGATGGACGAAGGTTTGCATATATCACCACTATCAATGAAACTGGAGGTTATAGATGGGGATTAAACAATGACTTCTATAGAGCCGGACGTTTCGAAGGTGACCAAGGTAATTCCAACCTTACTTGGGAAACCGTAGCAAAATCAAACATAGGACTTGAATTAGGGGTGTGGAATGCGCTAGATTTCCAAATCGATTTCTTTCATGAAGATAGAAAAAATATTTTCATGCAACGCAGATCAATCCCTGGCTCTAGTGGTTTCACCAATGCTCCTTGGGCTAACTATGGTGCTGTCAAGAATAAAGGTATAGATATGTCCTTAGAATTTAACAAAAACTTATCTCAAGACTTCTTCTTATCACTTCGGGGAACTTTTACCTATGCTAAAAACCAAATCATGGAACAAGACGAACCTAGTGCTATTATTGGAACCTCAAGGTCTTCAACAGGTAAACCAATAGGCCAACAATTTGGACTAATAGCGGATGGTTTATTTAAAGAATCTGATTTTAAAGATGTTGAAAACGGAATTCTAATCGATGACATCCCAACACATACATTTGGAGTAATCAGACCAGGTGACATAAAGTATCAGGATTTAAACCAAGATGGCGTTGTGGATGCATTAGATGTTACGGCCATTGGTGGTACCGAGGATCCAACCGTCGTTTTTGGATTCGGAACAAATATGAGATATAAAGCTATCGATTTCGGGTTTTTCTTCCAAGGTCTAACGAATACTTATCGAATTATTGGAGGATCTAATTTCATCCCAGGCAGTGCAAATGGATCTATGGGAAATATTTTCAGCAATGTCACAGATAGATGGACAGTAGATAACCCTAGCCAAGACGTCTTCTATCCTAGATTGTCAGATTACCAAAGTTCCAATAATAATTTAGCCTCAACATGGTGGCTCAGAGACATGAGCTTCATCCGCTTAAGAAATGTTGAACTAGGATTTAGTATGCCATCGAAATGGATTGACCCTATGCAATTAAAAAATGTTAGAATTTTCTTAAGAGGCAATAACCTTCTAACATTTTCAAAATTCGATTTGTGGGATCCTGAATTAGGCGTAAATAATGGAATGAGATACCCGATTATGAAATCAGTATCGATGGGCTTAGAGTTAAACTTCAAATAAAATTGACCAATATGAAAACGAAATATAACAAGATATTTTTAACCTCCTTAATAGGTATCTTATCATTAAGTTCTTGTTCCAAGTTCTTAGATAAAATGCCTGATGACCAACTTACCTTAGAAATGGTCTTCGAAGACAAAACAAGAACTGAGGATTGGCTAGCGGGAATTTACAGCAATATTCCTGACCCTTATTTTGGCTTTGCCAAAGATGTAGGTCTTGATGCGCTATCAGACGATATGGCTCCTTCAACTGGATGGGAACAATTTGGCTGGGATGTAATCGGCAAACAAACTGGAAATTGGAACCCAAGTACAGGCTGGGGACCTAATTACTGGGTGGAACTCCCAAAACGAATCAGATCAGCATACATCTTCATTGATAATGTTAAACCAAACGCATCCCAACTTGTAACGGATGAAGAAGTAAATCTAATGAAGGCTGAAGCAAGGTTTATGATCGCGTATTATTACTCTTTGCTTTTAGATACATATGGAGCAATCCCTTTCAATCTGGGTTTGACGGATCCAAACGCCACGACAAAAGAGTTGATGATTGGGCAAACCCCATTTGATGAAATCGTTGATTGGATAGACAAAGAACTAATGGAGGTATCAACATTGCTCCCCGATAAATATGCTGCCGCCCAAAAATATGGTCGTGCAACATCTATTATGTGCTTAGCAGTACGAGCAAGATTACTCTTATTTGCTGCAAGTCCTTTGGTGAATGGGAATCCTGCCTATGCTAATTTTGTAAATGACAAAGATCAAAAAATATTCAATTCGAATTTTGATGCGAATAAATGGAAAAAAGCGGCAGATGCTTCTAAGTTATTAATTGATAGAGCAGAAGCAGCTGGCCATAAATTATATTATGAATATAATACTGATGGTAGCATAGATCCTTTCTTATCTTATCAATACATGATGTTTAGAAGACCGCAAGATGGAAACAATGAAATACTATTCGCTCGTCCGGATTGTAATATTTGGGAGTATGATAAACATTCGCAACCTAGAGGAACTGGAGGAAACGGTGGTCTAGGCCTGACTCAATCTTTAGTGGATGCCTTCATGATGGAAAATGGATTACCAATCACTGACCCGAACTCCGGTTATGTTGAAAAAGGTTTCTCTACTTCTGATGAAGTAAGAAATACAAAATGGGTAGACTCAAAAGGTGGAGGGAAAGTCACTCTTGCCGGAACTTATAACATGTACACACATAGAGAGCCTAGATTCTATATTTCTGTTTTGTATAATGGGGCTTGGTTTAAACGCGAAAACAGAACTACAGAATTCTATTATGGAAACTGGGACGGTGGTCCAACGCATGATGCTCCCCAAAATGGGTATCTAATGAGAAAAAAAGTGCACCCTGACCATGATCCAAGAAATGGAACCAATCCATATCGCCCTGGTATTCTTTATCGCTTAGGTGAAGCATATCTGAATTACGCAGAAGCCTTGAATGAATCAAGTCCAAATAATCCAGATATTCTTAAGTATTTAAACCTTATCCGTGAAAGAGCGGGAATCCCCCAATTTGGAAAAGGAACCACCCCCCTTCCTGCTCCTGCTTCTCAACAAGCAATGAGAGATGCTATTCATCGCGAAAGAAGGGTAGAATTAAATAATGAAGGAATCCGTTATAGAGATATCAGAAGATGGAAAATTGGAGAACAAACTCTTAATGGAAATTTTACGGGAATGAACTTCTCTGGAACTGAAAAAGATGATACTGAAAGTAATCCTAAAGCTTTTTTCAAAAGATCAACTTATCAAAGAAGAGTATTCAACCAGAAGAACTACTGGTTCCCTGTACCTCAATCTGAAATTGATAAAAACCCGAATCTAAGACAAAACCCTTTTTGGGAATAATTAATAATATGCTAAAACACAAAAGCGGACTATAGATGTCCGCTTTTGTGTTTCAAACAGCACAATTTTGACATCTTCTAATCTTATCGGACATACTCCATATAAAAAAATCAACCTTCTACAGCCGCTTTGCAGGCGTCTCTATACTAAATACTAATTACTAAATACTAGATTAATACTATATTTGACTATGTCATTAGCTTATCTCAAAGAATTGGATGCGCAGAGTCGCATTGCGCTATGGAAAATCGAAGAAACTGAGGAACAATTGGTTTCAATGTTACAGCTTGATGAAGCTGAATTAGCGAAGCTTGGAAGTTTAGCTAAGGGAAAAAGAACTTTACATTGGCTGGCAACGCGTGTATTATTGCGTTATTTATTGCAAACGCCCGAGTTTATAAGCTGTCCTTCTGATTCCAATGGTAAGCCTTATCTGCCTGACTTCCCTTATGAAATTTCTTTGACCCATTCGTATGACTATGCTGGCGTGATGTTGAGTTCCTCAGGCCTTTGCGGAATTGACTTGGAGATTGTAAAAGATAAGGTCGTGAGAATTAAGAACAAGTTTTTGAAGCCTAATGAACTAGAATTCATGCAGGATGAAAATATGGTAGATCAACTTTATGCATGTTGGTGTGCCAAGGAGGCTGTCTATAAATTACAAGGCAACAAAGGGGTGTCCTTTTATGAGAACATGACGATTCATCCTTTCCAATATAGCCCTCAAGGTGTGATGAAGGTTGATTTGATCAAGGACAACCAAATCCATTCCTTCAATGTATTTTACGAAAGGTTCAATGAATATATGTTGGGTTATGTAAATATTTAGGTAGAATTAATTCCATTAATCCCTATTCATCGACTATTACCCTGGTATCTTCCTTCAGCGCCAAGCGTTTATTAGACTTATAGATCCTTACTGCAATTAGAAAATAGGCCAATAACAAAGGACCATAGACCAAACCTATTAATCCGAATAAAGGTATTCCTATTATCACTCCAACAACTGTAATAATAGGGTGAATATCCCCTAACTTTTTGGCAATGATCAGTCTTAGAACATTGTCTATATTGATGACCAGTCCAAAGCCCCAAATTAGCATTCCAATCCCTTGCCAATTGTGTCCATCTGCTAATAAAATAACAGCTGCAGGAACAAATATCAATGGTGGCCCTAATAATGGTATAAATGATAATATGGCACATATTACCCCCCAAAACAAAGGATCTTTCGCTCCAAACATCCAAAATCCCAGTGCTAAACAAGCACCTTGAATAATGGCGATAATAGTCTGCCCGATTATATTTGAATAGGTAATATTCTTTAATTCCTCTCCAAAAGTTACTGCATTTTCATCATCAAAAGGCAGATAATGAACCAACCCACCTTCAAACCCCTTATAATTCACAAAAAGGAAATATAGTAAAAAGTACATGACCGTAATTTCCAGAAAAACATTTGCTGCACCACTCAACGCCGATGTTAACAGTCCACCCAGATAGGTCGAACTTGCTTCCAATTGTTTTTCTATGAGGTCCGGTTGACCGAGCTTATCTCCGACAAAATGGTTGATTGCATCCATGATTTTCTTAACCCAATGCGGATTTTGTTGAAGTTCTATGGCTTTATCGAACAACATCTTACCAATTCCTACAAATGGTAATACGATAATAAATATGGAGAGGATAATAATAAAAACCGAAGATACCGGTTTAGGCCAACGCCATTTTTCAATCAGAAAAATATTCAAGTTCCGGAACAAGGTATACATAACCATTGTTCCTAGAAACGCCCCAAATATCCCAGAGGTAGCATAAATAATGATACCCCCTAATATGATGACAATAATTAGGATAATGATATTCCGTTCCTTCTGCGAAAAAACATCGTTGTTGCTCATAATTGATTTTAAAATAAAATAACAACATTTTCCCGAATTGGTTTAAAAACTTTAATAATATTTTTAATTAACCAGAACTCAAATCAGTTTATTCCCTTTTATTAACACCTCTATTTTGATGAAACCCAACTAAATACCATTATTTAAATAAAATTTTCTCGAATAATAAAAAATCTATTTTTTGAGCAATAAACAACAAAAAATAACATAACAAAATTATTACCACTATTTTCCAAACAAAAACAAAAGCTATTTTAATATTTATTAATAACTTAGTAACTATTTGTTAACCTTTTTTTAATCTTAAATACAAACCTTTGTGGCGAAATCTAAAATTCAACCTTATGAAATATAGCTTTGTTAAAATTCTTATCTAACACATTTTATAATCTAAAAACACCTTAATTATTCATGAACTTAACTTCGAAAACTACAGCGAGGTCTTTCCTTTTATTGCTCTTCGGCGTATTCTGGACAATCTCAGCTTTTAGTCAACAACGAACAATTAGTGGAAAAGTAAGAACCGCAGACAATGTTCCACTCTCCAATGTTTCTGTCCTACTAAAAGGAACTAACATCGGATCCCAAACCAACAATGATGGTCAATTTCAAATTAATGTTCCAAATGATGGAATTTTGATTTTCTCAAGTATCGGCTATTTAACTCAGGAAACTGAAATAAAAGGGAAAAACTATATCAATATTATCTTGGAAGCCGATGATAAAGCCATCGATGAAGTAGTTGTAATGGGATATTCCCAAGTAGAAAAACAACACGTTGCTTCTTCCGTTGCAAGTATGGATATGGAGTCTACCAAGACTAGACCTATTTTCAAAATGCAAGAGGCATTCTCTGGAACTATTCCAGGTGTAACTATGCTTCAAGGATCCAATATTCCAGGCGCCGTTCCTGGGACTATTTCGATTCGCGGAATAAGTACCCTTCAAAATGCTGATGCATTGGTTATCGTCGATGGAATGGAGCAATCAATTACGGACTTAGACCCCAATCAAATAAAAAGCATTACCGTTCTTAAAGACGCAGCTTCAACTTCCATGTATGGCTCTAGAGGTGCAAACGGGGTAATCATTGTCGAAACTGAACGTGGTTACACTGGAAAATTCAAGGTAGATCTGAATGCATGGGGTGCTTATAGTAATCCTATTGACCTTCCTAATTGGGTGGATGCAGCGCAATACATGAAGTTGAACAATGAAACCAGAACCCATCAAAATCAAACCCTTTTATTCTCTGATGAGGATATTAGAAAAGCTGAAACTGGTGAAACCCCAAGTGTAAATTGGCTGGATGAAATCATGACTCGCAAACCATTCGCTAATAACACTACGGCCAGCATCTCCGGTGGTGGGGGTGTCGGAACATTCAATTTGATGCTTGGACATATTGGAGAAAAAGGACTAAATGATATTGAAGGAACCGAAAAGTTCTCAGCCCGTTTCAATACGAACATCAATATTGCCGATAAATTTGTGCTATTGGCAGATTTTTATGCACATCGCCTTCAGGTAGATCGTCTTATGGCAAATGATAATGGTCATGGTCTTTATCAGATCGCTTGGAGAATGAACCCTACCCAACAAATCTTCTATGATAATATGGATATTCCTGATCATTATATCTTGCATAATAATATGAACCCATTGGCCTCAATTGCTAAAGGCGGAACAAAAAACTATTTGTATGATAGAAGTACGATCAACTTGAGACCAAGATATAACATCAATAAAAACTTGAATATTGAAGGTAATGTCTCATATATGATCAACAAATCAGCAAATAAAGAGCAAAGAAGTACTTTTAAATTCTTTGATGGTGATGGAGCTCCCGTGACGATCTGGAAAAATTCCGTAACTGCAGAGCAAGGGGTAAGCTCAAGTCAATTGACTGCCAGAGCATTAGCCAATTACACGAAAGACTTACGATCAAATAAAGACAAACTTTATTTGACCTTAGGTACAGAGATGATGAGCTATACATACACTGACTATAGAGAAGAAAATAAAGCCTCTTTCTTTGGAAAATTAAACTACTCTTTTGACAACAGATATCTGATTGAGTTAACTGGACGTTCGGACGGTAGCAGTAAATTTGCGCCAGGTAATAAATGGGGATTCTTCCCTTCTGCCGCACTAGCTTGGAATTTGCACAATGAATCTTTCTTCAGTTCTATTCGCGAAAGTGGAGCAATAACCAACTTAAAAGTCCGTGCTTCTTATGGTTTAATTGGAAATGAGAATGTTGACCCATACTTATGGCAGGAAATTGTCAATAACTGGGGATGGACTATTAGGGTTCCAAATCCGGATTTCTCATGGGAAAAACAAAAACAATGGAATATTGGTGTCGATGTAACAGCATTGAAAAATAGACTTTCATTAACAGCAGAAGTCTATGACAAATTCTCCTATGATTTGATTTACAACAACTTTCCTGTCCCTCCATTAACGGGGTCAAACAATTTGGAATCTGCTGTAAATATCGGTGAAGTACAAAACAAAGGTTGGGAGCTTTCTGCGAAATGGTCAGACAAAATTGGAAATGTTTCCTACAATGTTGGGGCGATGCTTTTCGACAATGTCAATAAGGTATTAAAAGCTGGATATAGCAAGAACGATACCCTAATCTTTAAGGGTGACAGTGACAAAATTTGGTACAACGGCTCTTCAATCGACAACTATTATGGCTTCGAAAGTAATGGCTATTTCCAAAACGCAGATGAAGTTGAGAATACTTCAGCAAAACTACCTAATACCCTTCCAGGTGATATTAAATACAAAGATCAAAATGCTGATGGTATCATCAATGATCAGGACAGAATCTATTTAGGCGATCCTTTCCCGCATATGAACTATTCCATTAACCTAGGATTAAACTATAAAAAATGGGATTTCTCAGTTATGGGACAAGGTGTTGGTAAAAGGAATGGTCGATTGGTTGGAATGGAAGGATATCCTGTATATGTGGATGGTGGCAGCAATTCACTGGGTACTCCACGTCAGGAATACGCAGACAACCGCTGGACTGAATCGAACCCTAATGCTCGTTTTCCTAGAATTTGGAGTGGAAACAGTTCCAATGCTTACCTGAGTGATGTATGGTTAAGTGATGCTTCCTACTTCCGGATTAAAATGATCCAATTAGGATATACATTCCCAGGAATCGGAAAAAGCATTAAAAATATTAGACTTTATGTAAATGCTCAAGACGCATTTACTTTCACAAAATGGGAAGGTTTAGAGCCGGAAAGAGGTTTGGACAAATCCAAAACTGAAAACCAAGGAAATGGTGTATATCCTAGAATGGCAACATACAGCTTTGGTATTAGAGCAACCATCTATTAATCTTTGATTTTACCGAAATGAAAAAAACAATATTTGCATTAGCATTGATAACCTCTCTAGGAACTACCAGCTGTGAAAAGTTCCTTGACAAAAGAGATCCTACAGCAACTAACTTTCAAGAATTCTTCAATACCGAGGAAGATTTAAGAAGAGTAGTTTATAGTTCCTATCGTGATGTATTTACACATCCCACTGAGAGACGATTGGTTTTCTACATGATGGATGGAAGATCGGATAATGGTTATGCCCGAATTGAAACTGACCATCATGGCATTATGGCCAATGGAAATTATAATAGTAATTCCAGAGCCGCTGAATATTATTGGACCTTGTTCAATAAACATGTTGGTCGTCTAAATACTTTTATCGCAAATGTCGACATCCCATATGTTGAGGACGAAGCAGTTCGTCAAAAATACAAAGGGGTTCTGGAAGCCTTACGGGTTTGGCATTATTTCAGAATTGTTGGCCATTGGGGGGATGTCCCTTTCGTGCTGGAACCTGCAAATTTGGAAACAGCAAAGCAACCTTCAACTCCTAAAAAGGAGATCTTAGAAAAATTATTCCCGATGGCAGAGGAAATTGCAAATAGGCTACCTGAAAATGAGGGCACTACAAATGCTTACATGTTCAACAAATATTCCTTTAAGGCCATAATAATGCGTTATGCCCTTTATTATGAACGCTATGATCTAGCAGCAAAATTAGCCAAGGAAATTATGGACTCTGGAAGGTTTCAATTACATGCCAAATATGGTGATATGTTTGGTTACAAAGCGGATAAAACCAACAAAGAATTTATAATAAAATTTGACATGGAAAGCCATGACAACTCTGCAACCGCTTCTTTTGAACACTTGGGACCACATTATAGAACAGGCAAAGGTCAATCCTACATGGTTCCTACCAAATCGTTGGTAGATAGTTATTGGACCTTACAAGGTAGAAGTATTGACAATTGTCCGCTTCATACTAAAGAAGAATACGAATTGAACCCTAAACTAAATAGGGACCCACGTTATGCTCAAAGTATTTTTGGACATGGGGACACCTTCTCGGGCGAGGTAATTGATATCTACAATGTAAATAGTCCCATGTACTATCAACAGTTAAGAGGAAGCAAATCTGGATATTGGTTCAAAAAATTTGTAGATGAAGCCGATGCCTTTAGATCTGGAGGAAACATGACCTTCCCGTTAATTCGTTATGCTGAAGTATTGTTAACTTATGCTGAAGCCAAAATTATGTCAGGAGAACCTGATCAACTAGCGAAAGACTGTATCAACAATATTCGCAAAAGAGCTGGATTAGATATGACTGTTGCAGATGTTAACTTAGTTACAAAGACTAAACAACAATGGACTGACCTGATTCGTAACGAAAGAAGAGTAGAGTTTGCAGGGGAAGGTCTGAGATATGATGATATTATCCGTTGGAAAATTGCTGACCAGGTTTTGAACCAACCAGCAATGGGTCATACCAGAAAATTAAACAACAGCCTTCAATCCCTGAAAATTGAAGATCGTAGGTTTACTAAAAATCAATATTTATGGCCTTTCCACGAAAGCAGCTTAAAGGTTGAACCAAATCTTATACAAAATCAAGGTTACTAAAAATTAAACGAGGCTGTAAAATCAATTGATTTTACAGCCTCAAATCATGAAGGATCAATATTTTTTAAGATATTAGATAGAGCATGTTTGCAAACATTAGCATCTAAAATTCCACTTTTTCAAACAATAATCACCGGTAAATAACGTGTATGGAAATTAAAATTATTGAATATTTTCTATTTGTATATCAAATAAAGCAAGAATGAGAGAAATCTATAAAATTTGCGAATTTCTATAGAATCTCTTAAATTCAATTCTTATACACATTAAAAGTTAAATGGAATGCAATCTAATATTAACAGCTTACATAAATATCATTCTCATTAAAAACTTTTCTTGAATATTCAAGGCAGATTATTTCTAGAAAAGATTAAAAAAAGGGACTCTTGTAAAATTAAAGTTTAAAATGACCATTCAGAAACCCAAATCATTGGGTTTTAATTAATAGTTAGCATGGGCCATTATCCAAAGAATGGCCCAATTTTTATTCCCTATGAAATAGAATTAAAATAGCTTGGAGGCGTCAAAAAATTTGGAAAATATTTTAAGGTAAAGAACCAAGACTTATTAGAAATTTAGTCTTTTTTTGCCGAATTAAAAAGTAATCTTTAGGACTTAATCCCATATTGGTACGAATAAAATGTGCGAATTTCGCATAAGTTGAGAAGCCAGATGCTTTTGCTACAGCCTCGAGTTTATAAAACTGATTTTCTTCCAGAGCATCCACTATTTCAATCATATTCAAGAATCTTAAATTATTAATAAATGTAGGAAAATCACAGTTGAATTCTTGATTTATTATAAAAGATAAATACTTATAATTATAACCGATTTCACCACAAAAAGCATTCAAAGAGTAATCCGATCTTAAATAAGATTTCTTTTTTTTCCATGCTTGTATTTTTTCAACTATTTCCTGTTTAGTATTTGGAGAAATATTTTTCATAATTAAAAATAAGGATTGAAATAAAATCCATAAATTATTTATCCGATCCTAAGTCTAATCTGACCATCTAAATTTACTCTCATTAAAAATAAAAATTAAAGCTTTCTTTTTAAAAATGGAAATTAAAAAATGCTATAAAAACAATGTTTTTGGATGAATTTATTCAAATCCCACTTATATCTCGAAGTAAATAGGCATGATATAACCATATGCTTTTAACCAAGCTAAAATACGCTAAAATAAACTATTATAAAATTGCAGCAAGTAAATCCTGTTCTACGACCAAAGTTTTAAGTTGGGTTTTTAAACTTTACTTTTTAGGAATCAGCAGTTCTGTAATTTGTCAAACAATTAAGTTAAAATTAGAATTATCTAAGTTAATTGTAAATCTATCAAAATGCCGGTTTAACAATATATTAGAAGGGGTCTAAAAACTTTTATATCGTAAAATATATAGAGAAAAATTACCTTGCCTAAGAATATAACACTATCTATATCACTGAAAAATTAAAAGAATACCTGAAAGACAAATCCTTAATAGAGGGTTTACAGTTAGAAAGTCTATCCGTATAATTACGTAATTCATAAATTAGGTTCTGAAAGTCATATTGGGCTTTATATAATTGTATATGTTATCTAGCACATACACACAAATAGCTTAAATTCTATTCCATTTTAGTAGGAAAAAAACAATTAATCAAGGAAAATGGGGAAATACAAATATGACAAAATTAAGGTTGGATTTAATGCCACGCGAAAATCGGATCCATACTTAATGGAAGTGCTTTTTAATTTTTTGGCATCAAAAAAAGATGGATTTTATCTTGACATTTGCTGCAGAACAGGTAATTACACTATTTCATTGGCAAAAAGAGGGTACAATTTTGTAGGAATGGACCCATCTCAAAAAATGCTTATGGAAGCAAAATTAATAAAGAGTAATTTTAATTGGCGACAAAGGTGTGCAGGCTATTCCTGCAGAAGATGGTTCTATTGATGGAATAATTGGCACACTGACAATTCACCATTGGACAAACTTAAAAAAATCTTTTGCTGAAATCAACCGTGTACTCCGTAACAATGGAAGGCTGATTTTATTTACATCGACTCCGGATCAAATGAAAGGTTAATGGTTAAATAACTATTTTCCCATTATGATGAATAATTCAATTTCTCAAATGCCTTCAATTACTGAAATCAAAGAAAGCTTAAAAGGAACAAATCATCAAATCAAAGAAACTATAAAATATTTCTTTAAAGAGGATTTAAAAGATTGCTATTCTTTATATTGGAAAAAATAATCCTGAAATATATTTTGATAAAACAATTCGCAATGGTATATCATCCTTTTCTACATTATCTAACCTGAATGAAATAAAAAGTGGTTTGATAAAGTTGATGCAAGACTTAGTAAGTGGTCATTTTGAAAGAATCAAAAAACAATATCTAAGCGATTTGGGGGATTATTTATTCATCAATATTAATAAAAAAAGCATATTTAACAGCTAAAATTATTCCTAATTTGAATTATCTATATTTGAAATTTATTCAACTTCAAGATTTAACTAATGCCTCCCCTTTTAGGAAGATCAATAATAAATTCACAACCTTGATTTTCAACACTCTCGCACTTAATTCCTCCTCCCATCCACTCTACAACTGTTTTTACAACCCATAACCCAATACCATTGGTAGACTCCCCATTTATTCCTGGTCTTTTGGAATTACTGAATTTATTGAATATTTGGGATTTCATTTCTTGTGGAATACCAATTCCCGTATCTTTTACAGAAATATTTATCGTCTCTCCTAAATCTCTTACTGAAATTATTACATATCCGCCCTTATGTGTAAACTTTAAAGAATTGGAAATCAAATTATTCATAATTTGAATAAATTTATCCTCGTCCACATATAAAAAAAGAGATGAGCTTTCACATTGAAGGATAAAATTAATGCCAGTAGAAGATTCCATTGCAGAATACTGCTTTATTAAGTTTTTCAAACAAACTACCAGATCAGTTCTGACCAAATTAAGAGGGATGGACAGAGATGTAATAAACTCCTTTTTAAGAAAACTGCTAATTAGTGACATATTACTTGAACATATATCATTAATGCTAGCCAAAGCTAATTCAATTGATTTAAAGTCATTTTTTTGGACCTTCTCTGATGCAAGCTTCGTTAGATTTTTAACTGTTGCAAGAGAACCTGAAATATCATGACTTAGAATATTTAAAATGGCATTTTTCTTGGCATTATGTAAGAGAATATTTTGCTGAAATTCAATCTCATCTGTAATATCTTCTGCATATCCAATATTCATTTGATTTTTAGAAATATTATATTGATAAATAGACATTTTTAAATATTTAATATTTTCTTCAAATGAAATCTTTATTACCCGCTTCTCAATGGGGCTTTCCGAAATATTTAAAATATCCCGCCTCAGAAGATTGCTTTCTTCTGTGTCAGCATATTTTAAAATTTCCCAAAAATTAATCGAATTTTTAAGAAATTTCGAAAAAAATCTGAATGAATGATTCATATACCCGAGAATTCCTGATTTAGGATCGAAAGTGAAAACCATCAAAAAAGAATTTTCTGATAATACCCGCAGAGCATTATTAATTTTGTCCATATGAAAAGTTTATAAAATCTGCTTCTACAAAATATCCATTTTAAAATTTTAATTGGCGACAGACTACTAGCTAAGGTAAAGGTAATCGTTGATATTCAGAAATACTTGGAATCTTACTCCATGGCCAGAATATTGTTCAGATGACACTCAAAACTTGCTTTAAACGGATATTATAACATCGTAAACTAATATTGAAAATGGATTGGGGATAATCTCTTGGTTTTACTATTTCTTCTCATCCCGAATAGTTGATTCACTTTTTGAATCCAATCGTATTCCATTTCTAACATTCACGTTGATCAAGTAAAACGGAAAGTTTATGTCCTTTGTGCCATCCAAATTGATTTGTTCTTCGCAAGCTCTTTAATTATCTTTCTTTTCAAAAAATTCAACATCTGACTTAAAGGGACGATCTGACCGAGATTCCGCGGTTTAATTCATGCATACAAAAAGCATAAGCTTCTAAATCCTTAAACTGGCTGACCATAAGATTTCTTCTTCAATTTTAACTTAATTCAAGAACTGGTGAAATTTTTATAATAGAATTATTAATAAAAAAATAATGAATTTATCATCTATATCAATAAGATTGAAATTAATATTTTGGTTTCCTTTTTTCAATAAAAGCCATTACACCTTCTTCAAAATCGTCTGATCCAAAGCATTCCCCAAAATTCTCAATCTCTATTTGATAGCCATTGGTATTACTATCAAAACTACTATTTACGGTTTCAATCGCAGCAGCAACGGCCGAACGAGACCTAGTATAAATTTTATCCAATATATATTGAGCGGTTTCTTCAAGCTCGTAAAGCTCAACAACCTTATTCAGCAAACCCCATTGGTAAGCATCTTCTGCATCAACCATGTCCCCAGTAAGAATCATTTCCAGCGCCTTGCCTTTACCAACCAGATCTGTTAATCTTTGGGTTCCACCGAATCCCGGAATCAAGCCTAAGGAAACTTCAGGCAATCCCATTTTTGCAGAAGTGGCAGCAATTCGAAGATGACAAGCTAATGCAAGTTCAAGACCTCCTCCTAATGCAAAACCATTGATGGCAGCAATGACAGGCTTAGGAAAATTAGCCAATTTATCCATCAGTTCATGTCCAAATTTGGATATATCCATCGCCTCTTCCTTGCTTTTCCCTAAAAACTCTTGAATATCCGCTCCAGCAACAAATGCCTTTTGACCAGCACCGGTAAGAATAACTCCACGAACAGAATCATCAGATTCAATAGAACTAACTGCATCTTTTAATTCTCCAATGGTTTCTTTGTTCAAGGCATTCAGTTTGCTCTCCCTATTAATAGTTATCCAAGCAGTTTGATTCTTGATTTCAAGGATTATATTCTGGTAGCTCATATTAAAAATTAATGTTTATGGTAAATCGAAAACGGTCATCTCTAACATTTGGGAGGTTTTTGTAAGAAAGTCTTTTTACATATTCAACTTTCAACACATTGAGGATATTGTCTATCCCTACTGTTCCTTCCCAATATGGCTCCCTATTCGGAACATACGTTAGGATTTCGCCTTCCGTATTTCTGTCAAATTCAACCACATTATTACTAATATACGGGTTATTTTGATCACTTAAGTGGCCATAAAACATTTGAGTACCCCAAACTTCACGCAGATTCAACTTATTGATCAATGGAATCTTATTGAATAAGAATCCTTGCATTTGGTGATAAAACCCAACTTTTACATATTGATCCGCTGCAAATTCCATTGGATTCATCATATCGAAATCGATTTTATGACGATCTTCCTTTTGCTTTACGTTTGGCAGTTCCAACATCGTATAAGGCAAAGTTCCCCATATCTTTCCACCTATCACCCTCACATCAGCAAAGCCCAATTGATTTAAGAAAAAACGCTTGGATGCTGCTGCAGTTAATTTATCATAGGCGTATGTCGTATTCCAAAAACCATCAAGACTATGGGTATACGTAACATTAAAGATCGGATACTTCTCAATTATGGTTTTTCGGGTCAGATTTCTATAGTAAAACTTCTCAAATGGTGCCCATCGGAAGTCTACATGTGCCTCATTACTTTGAATATGGGTTAGTAATTGATTCGGGTCACCCGAGTTTATTAATCGAAGGTCACCCACCGTATTCTGATTCCTATGGGTAAATCCGGTGGTTACACTTAAATGGTTACCAAATTCGATAACATGTTGCAATTGATAGGCCTGCGTATCGAACCATTTCGTGGGCCGATTTCTTCGAATAGAACGAAAGAAACTATCTCCTTTTAGAAAGCCAATTTGCTGACCTGGTTCCATAATATCACTCTGCACGGATCCTTCTATATAGTGAGCCGGAAATGTAACAACGGATTTCCTGTTTAGCGTGATCGCTGATTTCAAATAATACTTCAGCTGCGAATCATCCATCCCATAAGCCATATATCCCTCAAAAAAGGCCTTATCAGTCAATGCCTGGGTACTCCGGCCACCAATTCTAAATCTATTCCCTTCTATATTATTCTGACTATATAAATATTCTAGCGGTCCAATTTCAAACTTCCCGATATTATAAAATCCTTGCGAGAGAAGATATCCAACAGCCAACATCGTTTTAAAGCTCTTCTTATTATTGAGCGTCTCAATATTGATATAGGTATTTTGTTCGGCCTCATTTAAGGCAATCGGACGATTTGGAATAGTTATCCCTGCCTGTGGTAATACCTCTGTGGGTGGTCCAACAAAAATATCCCCAGGGAACTTAGTCCCTAATTCATAATTGCTATTGACACTGACCCTATCCGCGAAAATAGATTCCCCTTTCCGAATACCAAAAGTTAAAAAGGTATGGGTACTATCCATCAACATCACTCCACTTTCATCCTTGCTATAATGGAAATTGATACTTCCTTCCTTGACCCAATTCAAATTGGTTTCTTTGTTGATTTTTAGATCTGCTTTCTTGACCGCATAAGTTCCATCCATGCTGACTTGCAGGACACCCGTAAATAATAAATCTGTATTATTCCGAGGTTCAAATTTCAATTGGATAAAATAACCTTCTGAATTGAAGATCGTATCGGTGATATAATATTTATAAAATAATTTTCCATTATCCGCGATAGGACTTAAAAACTGCTTATTCAGGATATAAATGCTTTCATCATAAACATCTACCTGCTGAAACATATAATTTAAGAATTCCTGAATATTTGGGTTATTGATATATCGCTTATCAAACTCGGTCTTCTTCTGCGAAGTAATGATTTTCTTGAATTTTGAGGGGTCTTTTTTGCCGTAAACCTTGGAGTTGCTTTCTTCCAGATATAGGGATAATAACTTTTTGCCAGGATAACTAACCGAATCAATATTCCTAAATAGAAAATTCAAACCTAGCATCCCTTGCTTATTGGAGACTTTGGGATCCAACATTCCAAATTTCAGCTTATCATATTGATCAAACTCCAAGCTATCCTTACCCGACAATCTATTTTTATGCTTATTCCTGATAACCAAATCAATAAGCTCTACAGCTTTATTATTCCGATTGGTATACTTGCCTTTATGGCTAATGGAAACGGCTTCTATTCTATTGGATTCATGGAGAAGTTCAAATACAAAATTCTTGGTTTCTTGCGGAATATCAGTAACCAGGGTTTTAAACCCAAATGCTCTAATTTCCAATCTTTTTGAGGAACTGTCCAGCTGAAAGCTAAAGACTCCATTGCGATCGGCTGAGGTTGCTTTCTTGGTACTCAAATCCACAACCGTAGCACCTGCAATACCCTGTTTATTCTCCTTATCAAGGACTTTACCGGAAATAACAGATTGGGCCAACGAAAAGTTAACCGTTAAGCTAAAAACTAAAATAAATGCACAGCACGAATAGAAGAAAGAGACACTTCTCATAATTAAACCAGAACTTTATAAAGATACAATTTGTTGTGAAAGTTCAAATTATTTAACGAAAAAAGTCAGTCCATTATATTGCTTAATAATGATTTTTATGTTATTTTTTTTCAATTCTATTTAATTTTAAACTCCCTAAAATCAATTCATCATTGAACTGACCAAGGGTAATACTATTAAGAACACGATTAAGTTCGGATCTAATCGCTTTAAATTCATTATGTAAGGGACAGGGAAATTCCTCCGAACATTGCGGCAATCCCATCCCACATCCTATAAAGATATCATCTCCATCTATGGCTTTTACTACTTCAGAAAGCCGTTTATTCATTTCTACTTCCGTTAAATAAAATCCACCATTAGGCCCTTTAATTGACTTAACAATGCCTCCTTTACTCAACTCCTGCAAGATCTTCCCCAAAAATGGCTCCGGAGATTGAATATTACCCGCAATCTCTTTAATACCTACTTTTCGCCCCAACTGAGTCGACTTCGCTATATAAAACACCGCCCGAATTGCATACTCCGCTGATTTTGAAAACATCCCCATGAACCAAAAGTAGATATAATATTTGATATTGAATTCCAACTGATTTTTCTAATAATATTTCACTCCTCTGGAGTGAAGGACATAATGAAACAACTTCCCCCTTTCCGCCATCTCACAGTCATAAATCCATTAAACGACAAATTTGTCTTTTATTATTTTTATATTTACTTTCCTGCTGTATTAACCTCATAACATACAAATAATTATGGAAACAAAACCACTGAAAAGACATCCAGCCTTAAGACCTCTAAGCAAGGAACACCACTTTTCATTATTGATATGTTGGAAAATTAGGCGCGGATTGGAACTCAATATCGACCCTTCACGAATAGCAAAATATCTTATTTATTCCTGGGAAAATCATCTCTCCAAACATTTCCAAATTGAAGAAGATTATGTATTCCCTGTCCTTTCTTCCAGCAACAAATTAATACTGGATGCTATCGCTGATCATAAGACTTTAAAACGCTTGATCTTCACTGAAAATCACAATATCAAATCATTGAATCGCATCGAGGAAAAACTAGAATCCCATATTAGAATGGAGGAACGACAGCTTTTCCCTTTAATTCAAAGCGTAGCAACGGATTCACAGATGGAAATCATCAATGTAAAACATAACCATCCCATCCATGAACTTCCTTGGGAGGACGAATTTTGGGTCAGTAAATCCTAGAACAAAAAAATAAAAAAGTCAGGTAAGAAACCTGACTTAAATATCTTCTATAATTTATTTGCCTTATTACATTCCGAATAGCAATAAAACATCTGGATATACCCCAATAACAAAGGTCAAAATAACTGCTAAACCAAATACAATCTGGAAGTTGATTGGCATGGCTACTTTTTCCTCATCATTTGCCTTCATGAAATACATATGAACTACCACACGTAGATAATAATAGATACCAACCGCAGCATTAATGCCCGCAAGAATCAAAAGGACCGTATGGTAATCATTCATGACATTTGAGAACATCATAAACTTACCAATAAAACCTGCTGTCAATGGAATTCCCGCCAATGAAAGCATTGATATGGTGATAGTGAATGCTAGCCAAGGATTTTTCTTCCCTAGTCCATTGAATGATTCAAAACTATCCGAACCTGCCTGACGTTTGACAAGGATTAATGCTCCAAATGAAATAATTGATGCAAGTCCATAAGCCGCTGAATACATTAAAATACCTGAAGCCGAATTAGGACCAATCGATAAAATCGCAAAAAGCATATACCCAGCATGTGAAATACTCGAATAAGCAAGCATTCTTTTATAGCTGGTCTGCATCAAGGCAGTCACATTTCCGACAAATAAGGTGATGATAACAACAGTTAACAATACAGGTGTCCAGAACTCATTTAATGGCACCAAAACTGTACTGAACAATTTTAAGAATCCTGCAAATGAAGCGATCTTAACCACGGTACTCATAAAAGTTGTGATCAAAATTGGAGATCCGTCATAAACATCTGGTGTCCAAAAATGAAATGGGGCAGCTCCGACTTTGAAACATAGTCCAACTAATAAAAGTAGAATACCACCATAAAAAATAGAGGATACTCCAGTTGGATTGTCAATGATATATTGCTTAATTACTTCAAGGTCAAAAGAACCTGTGGAACCATATAACAAGGTAATACCAAATAATAGGAACCCTGTGGAGAATGCTCCCATTAAAAAGTATTTCAACGAGGCTTCATTGGAAACCTTATCCGTTCTTCTAATACCGGCCAAAATATAGAGTGCAACAGACATAATCTCCAAACCAATAAATAACATGGCGAAATTATGATAAGCACAAACAATTAAGGCTCCGGTCAGTGAGAATAAAATAAGCGTATAATACTCAGCAATATTATCTGAAATGGCCTTGAAATACTCTTTCGACAATAACAAAATCAATATGGTCAGAGCAATACATATCATGGAAAAGGATAGGGAAAAATGATCGAAAATAACCATCCCCTTATATAGAGGCAAAGCCTCCACATTCCAATAATAAGCTTCCAGACCCAAGGCAATCAACAAGCCTAATATACTAACAGGTAATAATGCATTTTTCGCTTTGTACAAGCCTATGTACAAAATCAAAATACCTAACAAAGAAAGCGTAATAATCGCACCCATAATATATCCTTAAACTTGTACTATTTAATTTGTTGTAATAACTGTGAAACTGAAGCTTCTGAAAGATGTAACAATCCATTTGGAAGAACACCTATCAATATAACAAGGATAACGATAATCGATAATAAGATTACCTCATATCCGGAAATATCTTTTACTTGAACTTGGTTGTCATTGATTTGACCCAACATGGTTTTTTGATAAAATCTCAGCATATAAACTGCCCCGAAAATCAAAGTTGTACCTCCCAGAACAGCATATAAAACGCCATTCTCAGGACTTGCAAAGATTCCTTTCAATAACAAGAACTCGCCAATAAAACCATTTGTCAACGGAAGACCTATTGCTCCCATAATAATAACCAAAAACGTAATGGCTAGAATCGGCATATTTTGAGCAAGACCTCCTAATTCGGATAAATCCCTGCTCCCTGTTCTTTTTTGAATAATATCAATCACAAAAAATAGACCTACTACAGAAATACCATGGTTGATCATTTGAAGGATTGCTCCTTGTAAGCCTTCTTGCGTTAATGAGAATATACCTGCTGCAATCAAACCTACGTGGGCAATAGACGAATAAGCGACCAAACGTTTTGCATCTTTCATCTTAAATGCGATTATCGAACCATAAACAACTCCGATAATACCCATGATCAATGCGATATTCCCATATCTTGAAACCGCCTCTGGTGCTAATGGCAATAACCATCTCAGCAAACCAAAAAGACCCATTTTCAACATAATTCCGGATAATAACATCGTACCAGCTGGCGCCGCATGTGTATAGGTATCGGGCTGCCAAGAATGAAATGGAAACAATGGAATCTTAATGGCAAAAGCAATAAAGAAAGCCCAGAAAATCCAATTTTGAGCAGCATCCGTTAAATCTAAATTCGTTAATGCTGTCCAGGACATATCTCGTCCTCCTGTTTGTTGGTATAAGTAAATGATAGCAATCAACATCAACAAACTACCAAAGAAGGTGTAAACAAAGAATTTCAAATTTATCTTGATGCGGTTTCCATCTCCCCATAGGGCACAGATAAAATAAATAGGGATTAAAGTAGCTTCCCAACCTACATAAAATGAAAATGCATCTAGGGATATAAAAACCAAAACTAATCCGGCTTGCATAAACGAAACCAGACCATAGAATCCTCCCTTTTGATCATGACCAAAACTGGCCAAGATAATCAAAGGAATCAATCCATTGGTTAAAATTAACAGAGGAAGGCTGATTCCATCTAAACCAATATGAAATTGAATACTTAACGCAGAAATCCAATTCCAACTTTGTGAAAATTGAACACTTGCATCAGGCACAAAATTACAGATGAAAGGAATTGTTAAGCCTAATTGAATAAGTGACAAGACCAATGCAGCCCATTTCGCAGAGCTGTTCTTGATAAAGGCTAAAATGATAGCACTTATTACAGGTAAAATTAGCAGTATAAAAAGGTTGTCCATTGATTCCTAAATTCTGATCTAGATTGTAAATAACCCATAAAGCATGAAAGCAATAACTCCGATCACCATCATAAAAATATAAAACCCAACGTTTCCACTCTGGATCTGACGAATGCCCTTTCCAGAAGAAACAAACAATTCCCCAATTCCAGTGACCAAACCATCAATTCCTGACTTATCAACTACACGATGCAAAAATTTCGATAATCCATTTAATGGACGTATGATTATTGTATCATATAATTCATCAATATACATTTTATGGTAGGAAAAATTATATAATCCGCCTTGGTTTGTAGCACCATCAGCTTGTGGAATATCAGATTTCTTAACGTATTTATTGTAAGCAACAAATGCCATGATAATCGCACCTAAGGCAGAAGCTCCCATCAGGATAAACTCTGTGCTGTGTGATAAATGAAATGGTTCAACCACTTGGTTGGTCTGAGCAAATACTGGGCTCAGGAAGTTCGCTAACCATGCTCCTCCATGTAGAGCTTCAGGAATATTAATAGCACCACCAATTACAGATAGAACAGCCAGGACAATTAATGGAATCGTCATGGATGTTGGCGATTCATGTAATTGATGCTTTTGACTTTCTGTTCCTCTGAATTCTCCGAAAAACGTCATATATAGCAATCTAAACATATAGAAGGCTGTACATAATGCGCCAAAAAAGCCTAAAACCCAAAATACTGGACTTGAAACAAAGGCATGAGCTAATATTTCATCTTTTGAGAAAAACCCTGACAATGGCGGAATGCCCGAAATAGCAATGGTACCAATCAACATTGTTGCATAGGTAATTGGAAGATATTTCTTCAAGCCTCCCATTTGTCGCATATCCTGTTCCTCACTCATAGCGTGAATCACCGAACCTGCTCCTAGGAATAATAAGGCTTTGAAAAATGCATGTGTTAATACATGGAAAAATGCTCCAGTAAATGCACCAACCCCTAATCCCAAAAACATATAGCCCAATTGAGATACAGTAGAATATGCCAGAACTTTCTTAATATCGTTTTGCGTAATTGCAATAAAGGCAGCTATCAAAGCAGTAGCTATTCCTATAATTGCAATAATCTCCATCGTAATTGGCGATAGGGTAAACATGATGTTCGAACGAGCAATCATATAAATACCAGCTGTAACCATCGTTGCAGCGTGAATTAATGCTGAAACAGGTGTTGGACCTGCCATTGCATCTGGCAACCAGGTAAATAATGGAATTTGAGCCGATTTACCAGTAGCAGCAACAAAGAGTAATAAAGTTATAATCAACAAACTCGTATCACCCATAGCTAATTTACCTGCTGCAGGGAATACAGTTTGAAACTCTAATGAGCCAAAGTTTGCTAGGATAAAGAACATCGCAATCAAAAATCCTAAATCCCCGATACGGTTCATTACAAAAGCTTTTTTCGCAGCTTTTGCATAATTGCTATTCTTAAACCAGAATCCAATCAACAGGTATGAACATAATCCGACACCTTCCCAGCCGATGAACATCACTAGGTAGTTTGAACCTAATACCAACAATAACATAAAGAAGATAAACAGGTTCAAATATGAAAAGTATTTCGCGAACCCTTCATCATTGGACATATAACCAGCCGAATATAAATGGATCAGAAATCCTACTCCGGTAATGATTAATAGCATAATCGAACTCAATGGATCGACCAAAAAACTAATATTGAAACTAAAGTTTCCTACTGAAAACCAATTGTAAACTTCTTGGAATATTATGCCATCACCCCCTGCTTGTCTTGCATCATAAACTTCCTTGAAAATACCACAGCTAAGTAAAAATGAAATGAGGATCGTTCCACAACCTATTATTGATACCAATGGCTTTGGTGTGCTTTTTCTAAGCAATCCAATCATTAGAAATCCTAATAACGGAATTAATGGGAGCATCCAAATGAATTCTTTCATATCCAATTCTCTCTTAAATTCTTATTTATTTTTACCACCTCAGCTTATTCAGGGAATCAATATCCACTGATTTGGTATTCCTATAAACCATAATTATAATGGCCAACCCAACGGCAACTTCTGCCGCGGCCAAAGCCATAATAAAAAATACAAAAACCTGTCCGCTGGCATCGCCTCGGTATGATGAAAATGCAGCCAACAATAAATTCACTGAATTAAGCATCAGCTCGATGGACATCATAATAATAATGACATTCCGACGGATCAATACTCCAATAACACCGATTGAAAAAATAATGCTACAGAAGATCAAATAATGATTCAGGGGAATACCCTGCATATTTTCCATTAAACTACCCATGTTGTTTAGCTCGTGTTTCTTTCTTTGCCAATAAGACTGCTCCTACCATGGCTGTTAACAATAAAATGGATGATAACTCAAATGGAAGTAAAAAATCACGGAACAATACTTTTCCTAAGTTTTTCACTAAACCAATCTCCTCTTGACTCTTTACAAATTCATTGTTTGTTTCCAAAATTCGGAATGCCCCTAAAAAGGTCACCAACAAACACATTCCCGCAATAACGCCCATAAACTTCACTAAATGGGACTTCATCGGCTCCGTCTCTTTATTGAGGTTCAATAACATCAATACAAATAAGAATAGAACCATAATCGCACCCATATATACAATGAAATTCACAACCGCCAAGAACTGTGCATTCAAAAGAATATAATGAACCGTAAAGGTGAAAAAAGTAATGACTAAGTAGAGTACACTATGTACTGGATTCTTCGTGAAGATGGTCATCAACGCAAAAAAGATAGATAGAAACGCTACAAAATAAAAAATGCTCATAGGTTATGCTTGCTGATTTTGAGATAATTTGGTGATATCAAATTTTGGTTCCAACAATTTGTCTTTCCCATATATGAAATCTTTACGTAAATAATCTGCGGTAACATGCGTACCATCCAAATAAATTGCTTCTTTCGGACATGCCTCTTCACAAAGACCACAAAATATACAACGTAACATATTGATCTCATACACTACTGCATATTTTTCCTCTCTATAAAGGTTCTCTTCTCCTTTTTTACGCTCCCCTGCGGTCATCGTAATGGCTTCCGCTGGACATGATAATGCACATAGACCACAAGCAGTACAACGCTCTCGACCTTGTTCATCACGCTTTAAGGAATGTTGACCCCTAAAATTCTTCGAATAAGGTCTAATTTCCTCTGGATATTTTACCGTTGGAATCTTCTTGAAGAAGTGTCTTATGGTAATCGATAAACCCTTTGCTATGGCAGGCAAGTAAATGCGCTCCCAAAAGTTCATCGGCTTTTGTTCTAATACTTTTTTTCTATTTGATAACGACTGCATGGCCTCTCCCGATTAAAAGTAAGTGTCTTTAACAATGGTAATAATTCCCGTCAGTACAATATTTGCAATCGCCAATGGAATCAACATTTTCCAACCTAAATTCATAAGTTGGTCATATCGGAATCGTGGCAATGTCCATCTTACCCACATAAAGAAAAAGATAAACCCAAATATTTTAAGGAAAAACACCAATACCCCTATTATTGTAATCCAATTCTCAGATAGACCTAAGTCATACATGAACGGGAAGTTGTATCCTCCGAAATATAATGCTGCCATCAAGGATGATGAAACAAACATATTGATATACTCAGAGAACATATATAAACCTAATTTCATGGAAGAATACTCTGTATGATATCCACCCACTAACTCGGTTTCACATTCTGGTAAGTCAAATGGAACCCGATTACATTCTGCAAATGCACAGGTCATAAAAATCAGGAATCCCAGAGGTTGAACCCAGATATTCCAGTTTACAAAGCCTGACTGTTGAGCCACGATTTCACCAATGGATAGTGTGCCAGTAACCATCAATAAAGCGATCAACGACAAACCCATTGCAATTTCGTAACTGATACTTTGTGAAGCAGCACGAATTGCCCCCATCAGGGAGAACTTGTTGTTGGAAGCCCAGCCTCCTAACATAATTCCATAAACTCCCAAGGCAATAACGCCGAAGATATACAAAACCCCGATATTCACATCTGCAACTTGTAAACTAATGGCTTTATCACCAATCGTTAAGGTTTGCCCCCACGGAATTACCGCAGAACTAATACAGGCAGTAATAATTGCTATGGTAGGTCCTAGAATAAATAAGGTTTTGTGAGCTCCTGCAGGAATAATCTCTTCCTTGAAAAAGAATTTTCCACCATCACATAAGGGTTGTAATATCCCAAATAATCCAGCTCGATCAGGGCCATGTCGGTCCTGCATGAATCCTGCAATCTTACGTTCTGCTAAAGTAGAATACATGGCAATAACTAATGTAACCACAAATATGATGACAACTAAGATTAATTTCTCTAAAATAAAGGCCGTTTCCATCTTCCTTTTCCTATTTTAATTTTTCAGATCTTGCCAATTGCTCCACATTCGCCTCCTGTAATACCGGATTATCTTGGATTACACTCGGTGGATCAAATTGATGATAATGGTTCGAAGCAATTACCGATTGATCGCTGATCTTCGTTGGCTCCTCTAAAACCCAATCATCCGTACGCTTGGTCTCGAATCTACAGGTATCACAGATAAATTCTTCAACCTCATTATACTCATCTTTCCTGCCTGTTACACGGATGACATCTGGCCCTTTATACCATAATGTAACCTTTCCTGAGCATTTTGGACAATCCCGATGCGCATCTACTGGCTTGGTAAACCAAACCCTATTTTTAAACCTAAAGGTTTTGTCTGTCAATGCTCCAACCGGACAAACATCAATGACATTCCCTATGAAATCATGATCTAATGCCTCATGGATATAGGTTGAAATCTCAGCATGATCTCCACGGAATAATATTCCATGTTCACGCTTGTTTGTCAATTGATTCGCAACGTATACACAACGATAGCATAGTATACAGCGATTCATATGCAATTGAATCTTCTCTCCTATATCAATTCTCTCAAATGTTCTTCTGTCAAATTCATATCTGGTCTTCTCCGCTCCATGCTCATAGCTTAAATCCTGAAGCTTACACTCCCCTGCCTGATCACAAACCGGACAATCCAATGGATGATTGATCAACAACATCTCCACCACTGCCTTTCTTGCATCAACTACTTCCGGAGAGGTGATATTTAACACCTCCATTCCGTCCATTACAGTTGTACGACAAGATGCTACTAACTTCGGCATTGGTCTCGGGTCTTTTTCAGAACCCTTACTTACTTTCACCAAACAGGTCCGGCATTTTCCACCAGTACCTTCTAGCTTAGAATAATAGCACATTGCTGGAGGAACAATCTCTCCGCCAATCTGCCGAGCAGCATTTAATATCGTAGTACCCGGAGCAACTTCAATTGTTATTCCGTCTATCATTACTTTAAAATTTTGAACTTCTTCTGCCATCGTTGCTCTTAATTAATATGACCCTTATTCGGTTACTGGAACCAATGGATCTGCATAATGTGCTAAACCGTAGTTTCTCTTCTGTGCTTCTTCGGGATGTAGGATATGCCATTCAAATTCATCCCTAAAATGACGAATCGCAGCGGCAACAGGCCATGCTGCAGCATCTCCCAATGGACAGATCGTATTTCCTTCAATCTTTTGCTGTACCTGCCACAACAATTCAATATCCGACATATCTCCATGTCCTGTTTCGATCTTATTCAAGATCTTCTCCATCCAGCCCGTACCTTCACGACATGGCGAACATTGTCCACAACTTTCATGTCTATAGAAACGGGTATAATTATAGGTATTGCGAACAATACACTGATCTTCATCAAATACAATGAAACCACCTGAACCCATCGCCGTACCACTCACAAAGCCTCCGTCTGCCAATGACTCATAGGCCATCAATCGTGAATCTCCTTTAATGGTCTTCACAATCAGGTTCGCTGGTAATATAGGAACAGAAGAACCTCCAGCTACAACAGCCTTCAATCGTTTTCCATTCGCCATTCCGCCACAATATTCATCAGAAAAGATAAACTCTTCCACTGGGACACCCATCTCAATTTCATATACTCCAGGTTTTGCAATATTCCCTGACGCTGAAATCAATTTGGTACCTGTACTTCTTTCAATTCCAATTTTAGCATATTCCTCACCACCATCATTGACAATAGGAACTGTTGCAGCAATGGACTCCACGTTATTAACTACCGTAGGGCAGCCATATAACCCTGACACTGCAGGAAATGGAGGTTTTATTCTTGGATTCCCTCTTTTTCCTTCCAGGGATTCCAATAAGGCAGTCTCTTCACCACAGATATATGCACCACCACCTGGTTGCACATAGATCTCTAGATCATATCCTGTCCCTAGAATATTCTTACCCAAAAAGCCAGCTGCTTTTGCTTCTTCGATCGCCTTCTCCATGATTCGGATTTGTGGCATCATCTCTCCACGGATGTAGATATAAGATGTATTTGCTCCCAAAGCATAGCTGGAAACGATCATACCTTCAATCAAAGCATGCGGAAGATAAGTCATCAAGTAACGATCCTTGAACGTCCCAGGCTCTGATTCGTCACCATTACATACTAAATAGCGTGGAACACCTTCCGGCTTTGCCAGAAAACTCCATTTCATTCCTGTAGGAAATCCTGCTCCACCACGACCTCGAAGTCCTGATTTCTTCACTTCTTCCACAACATCCTCAGGTGACATGCTCTTCAATGCCTTCTCTACAGCACGATAGCCACCCTTCTCACGATATACAGCGAAGGTATTGATACCCGGCACATTGATATGTTCTAATAATAACTTACGTCCCATATTACTAAGCCTCGCTTTTTGTTTTATTTTTTAAATCGCCGATTAATTGATCGACACTCTCCGGTGTAAGATTCTCATAGAAGGTATAGCTTGGACCGATCTGAAGCACGGGACCAAATCCACATGCCGCCAAACACTCCACGCCCCGCCAAGAGAACATCCCATCATCAGTCACTTCTCCTTCTTTTACGCCTAATTTCTCTTCAATATGAGCCATGATCTTCTCTGCACCAACCAAGCAACATGGCCCCGTTCGGCATACCTCAAGAACATATTTTCCTTGTGGCTGTAAAAAATACATGGAATAGAAAGTTGCAACCTCAAATACTTCGATAGGCTCAATGCTCAGGAAGGTTGCTACTTTCTCCATAGCATCCACACTTAGCCAGCCATATTCCTCTTGTACCAAGTGAAGGATGGGCAATAATGCTGATTTTTGCTTTCCTTCAGGATAACGACTTACAACTTCGGAGAATTTCCCCAAAAGCTCTGTCGAAAACTCGACAATCATATTTTCTTTAACACTAAGCATCTAATTCACCAGCTATTACGTTTAAACTACTCATATTGATAATCGCATCTGAAATTAACATCCCACTGGTCATTGGTGCAAACATCTGGTAGTTGATGAAAGATGGTCGTCTGAAGTGTAGACGATATGGAGTTCTACCTCCATCATGAACCAAATAAAATCCTAACTCCCCATTTGCCCCCTCAACAGAATGATAAATCTCAGCTTTTGGAGCATCCCATTCTCCCATCACAATTTTAAAATGATAGATTAAGGCCTCCATACTTGTATATACTTGTTCTTTTGGCGGAAGATAAAAATCAGGAACATCTGCATGGAAAATGCCTTTTGGCTCCTTGTCAATCTTCTCCAGCGCTTGTTCAATGATGCGAAGGGATTGCCACATCTCCTCATTTCTGACCATAAAACGGTCATAAACATCCCCATTTGTCCCTACTGGAATATCAAAATCAAATTCCTCGTATGAACAGTATGGTGAATGCGCCCTAACGTCATAATCCACTCCAGTGGCGCGTAGAATCGGTCCGGACCAGCTATAACTTAAAGCTTCCTCAGGTGTAACTGCCGCAACATTGGAGGTACGCTCGATAAAAATTCTATTTCTGTCAAATAATTCTTGAAACTCCTTCAATACTGGAGGAAATCTCTTTAAGAATTCTCTGATCTTTTCAAAAGCTACATCATTGAAATCACGTTCAAAACCACCAATACGACCAATATTAGTCGTTAATCGTGCTCCACAGATCTCCTCATAGATCTCATAGATGAATTCACGCTCCTGCATCACATACAAAAAGCCTGAAAACGCCCCGGTATCTACTCCCAAAATACCATTACAGATAATATGGTCGGCAATTCTGGCAAGCTCCATGACGATGACGCGCATATATTGAACCCGCTTTGGAATCTCAATATCCAACAGCTTTTCCACTGTCATATGCCAACCCATATTATTGATCGGTGAGGAACAATAATTCAATCGGTCTGTCAATGGGGTAATTTGATAGAAAGGTCTATGCTCTGCGATTTTCTCAAAAGCACGGTGGATATAGCCAATGGTGGAAACAGCATTGACTATCCGCTCCCCATCAATCTGTACAACATTCTGGAATACACCATGTGTTGCCGGGTGAGTAGGGCCAATATTTAAGGTCACCAATTCATCTTGAGGATCATTATCATCAAAGACTGGTGCATTATGTGATATTCTTGAAATTGATTTACTCATGATATCCGCTCTTATCGTCCAAAATAAAAATCCTTCTTATCCACACGATTTGGATCTTCTAGTGGATATTCCTTACGCATCGGGAAAACACCTAGATCATCCATATTTAAAATCCTTCTTAAATCTGGATGGCCTTCAAAATGTATCCCAAAGAAATCATAAGTTTCACGCT